>JALOPO010000193.1 GCA_025453855.1 Gemmatimonadaceae bacterium | reverse complement strand
CCCTCGGCCAGCGTCGGCGCGACGAGCACCGTCCCTGCCGCCGCGATCGCGAGCCAGGCGAGTCCGGTGACGAAGTGCAGCACGGGGACGCGCTGCGACTGGGGGACGCCGGACGTCGGGCCGGCGAGCGGCAGGGGCGTGGCCATCGCAGCGTGGCGGGATCGGGCGCGAGGGACGAGCGTGGAGCGATGCCCAACGATGGCGCGCCGCCTTGGGTGGCGCTGTCGGGCAAAATGCGATAGGGAGGTGATATTTTACCCGCCCTGCGGCCCCGTCGCGCCGGGAGCCGTTCGTGCACGGCGTCCGCGCCTTCCGCGGCCTCCGCGGAGCCTCGGGGTGTGGCGCGGAACCGCGCAGCGCAAAGGGCGCGAAGGCAACGGAAAGGAACGGCTCACGGCCCGTGCCGCGGAGCGCCTTTCTGTTGCCTTCGCGCCCTTTGCGTTGGGCGGTGCCGCCCGACGCTTCCCGTCACACGATCCTCAGCCGGTGCCAGGCACCTCTGTCCCCAGGCACCTCTGCCCCCGGCGCGGGCGGCCGGCGCGGGCCCGGGCCGGGACCACGGTGCCAGAGGTGCCTGGCACCGCGGTGCACCGCGGTCCCCGTCTCGCACCAGGGTTCCTCCCTCGCGTCCCCGGGAGGGGCCAGAGCGGAACCGCGAAACGCGAAGGACACGAAGGCAACCGAAAGGGCGTGCACGGCGCAGGCCGTGGTTCGTCCTCTCTGTTGCCTTCGCGTCCTTCGCGTTTCGCGGTTCCACTACGACCCCACCACACGCACCGCCGCCCGACACACACCGGCGGCCCAGGCACCGATCACCGCATCACGCACCCGGCGGCGCGGACGTCCCTTCCAGCCCGCTCGCGTCGGCGCCGCCGTCGCGCCCACCGCACGCCATCACCGCCTGCGCCGCCTTGTCGTGCTGGCGCTGGCCGGCGCGCGTGAGCGGGACGAGCGCGAGCTGCTCCTGCTGCGCCGTCGTGATCGTCCGGCTCTCGTCGAAGCCCCAGTCGAACTCGCCCTGCTGCCCCCAGAAGCCCACCCGCCCCAGGTCGTAGAAGCGCCGCTGCATGCTGCTCTTCAGGAAGGCCTTCAGGCACCCCCGCAGGTAGCGCCGGCGGAACGGGTCCTTCTGCCATGGATAGCTGAACACCGACTTCCGGAAGTAGTACCGCCGGTAGTTGTGCATCACCCCGCGCAGCACGTCGCCGCGCGTCATCGAGTCGGGCTCGATGATCGGCGTCACGAAGTTGTACTTGCTGAAGTCGTGCACCTCCACCTTGTCGCCCAGCTCGCGGAAGAGGTCCGAGAAGGGCCACGGCGTGTAGCAGTTCCAGTTCACCATGTCCGCGTCCCAGTCGCGGGCCATGCGGTACGTCTCCTCGATCGTCTCCGGCGTCTCGTTCTCCATCCCGACGATGAACTGCGCCTCGGCCACGATCCCCTGCGCCTGCAGGAGCTTGATCGCCTTCTTGTTCTGCTCGATCGTCGTCTCCTTGCGGAACCGCTCGAGGTTGAGCTGCGCCGCCGCCTCGGTGCCGAGGGAGACGTGCACGAGCCCAGCCCTGCGGTAGAGCGGGAGGAGCGCCTCGTCGCGCAGGATGTCGGTCACGCGCGTGTTGATCCCCCAGTGCACGGGGAGGTTGCGCGCCACGAGCTCCTCGCACAGCGCCACGAACTTCTTCCGGTTGATCGTCGGCTCCTCGTCGGCGAGGATGAAGAAGCCGACCTGGTGGTCGCGCACCAGCGTCTCGATCTCGTCCACGAACTTCTTCGGGTCGCGGGTCCGGTAGGTGCGCCAGAACTTCCACTGCGAGCAGAACTTGCAGGTGAACGGGCACCCCCGCGCGAAGTTCGGCACCGCGACCCGCGTGTTGAGCGGGATGTAGATGTACTTCGACCAGTCGAGGATTCCCCAGTCCGGGACCAGCGCGTCGAGGTCCTGGATCGGCGGCTCCGCCGGCGAGGCGCGCACCACGTCGCCGTCCTTCCACGCGATGCCGCGCACCGCCTCGGGGTTGGCCGCGAACGACCCGTCGGCGAGCGCCCGCACGAGGTGCTGCACGATCATCTCGCCCTCGCCGCGCACGATCACGTCGATCCACGGCGCCTCGGTGAGCACCTGCGTGTACATGAACGTCCCGTGGATCCCGCCCAGCACCGTCGTGATCCGCGGGTCGATCGCCTTCACCATCTTCAGCTGCGCCTCGGCCTCGTAGATCGCGGGCGTGATCGCGGTCGTCATCACCACGTCGGGGGCCCACGCGCGCACCATCGGCTCGAGCGTGTCCACCGGGATGTGGTCGGTCATCGCGTCGATGAAGCGCACCTCCGCCACGCCCGTCGCCTTGATCGCCCCCGCCACGTACGCGGCCCAGGCGGGCGGCCAGTTCCCGGCGATCTCGGCCCCGCCGGAGTGGTAGTTGGGGTGCAGGAGGAGGATGCGCATGAGCCCTCGCGCCGCTGGCGCGCGCTGAACTTGATCCATCGGTGATGATTCCGTGCCGTGCATCGCGGGATGCTGCGTCACGGTGCACCCGGCGCCGTGTCGCCACCAGCCGGCGCGGACCCGACCGGGGCGTGGGGTCGTCGCTCACGCGGCTGTGGCGGAAGCTTCCCGTGCGCGGCGCGGCGAGGGGGCGCAGCGTCGCGGCGCCGCGACGCGCGTGCCGATGCGTGGCGCGTGGGCGCCGATGCACGGGGCGCAGGACAGCGCGCCCGATCACGCGAACTCGAACGAGTGGCGGAACGCCAACCTGACGATAGACTAAACGGCTCGGGAACGCCCCTATACCGGATCGCCATGCTTTCGCAGACCGCCGAATACGCCCTGCGCGTCGTCACCTACCTCGCCCAGCAACCGCCCGACGAGGCGGTGCCGGCAATCGCCATGGCCTCGAAGGTCCGCGTCCCGCGGAACTACCTCTCCAAGATCCTCCACCAGCTCGCGCGGGAAGGGCTCCTCGTCTCGGTGCGCGGCCGCTCCGGCGGCTTCCGCCTCGCCCGTGCGCCGGAGAAGATCCGGCTGGCCGACGTCGTCACCGCCTTCGAGCCCACCGCGATCGTCCGCAGCTGCATCCTGGGCCGCGCGCGCTGCAGCGAGTCGAGCCCGTGCGGTGCCCACGACGAGTGGAAGCGCGTCGTCCAGGCGCGCGACCGCTTCCTCCTCGACACCGTCGTCGCCGACGTCGTGCGCTGACGCGGGGCGGGGCACCGCGCCCCGCCCCGGCGGCAGGGGCGCCTAGCTTGTCCGCATGACGCACGCGCTCAGCGACCACACGCCCCGCGCCGCCGACCGCGACCCGGACGCGCCGTCGGCACCGCACGACGCGCTCGCGGCCGCCTTCGACCCGGACCACTTCCGCGCGCTCGCCGCACCGGTCGTCGACCGCCTGGCCGCCCTCCTCGCCGATGCGCGCGCCGAGACGCCATCGCTCCCCGTGCTCCCGTGGGTCGCCCCCGGCGCGCAGCTCGCGAACTGGCCGCTCGCGCTCCCGGAGCGGCCCGATGTCGCGCGCACGCCGGCCGCCTTCGATGCCATGCTCGCCCGCGTGCTCGAGGGCTCCACGCACCTCCACGACCCGGGCTTCGTCGGCCACCAGGTCGCGCCCGTGCTCCCGCTGGCTGCGCTCTGCGAACTGGTCGCGGCCACGCTCAACAACGGGAGCGCCGTCTACGAGATGGGCCCCGTCTCGACCGCCATGGAGCGGCACGTCATCCGGTGGTGCTGCGACACCGCCGGGCTCCCCTCGGGGAGCGGCGGCGTCCTCACCTCGGGCGGCACGCTGGCCACGCTCACCGCGCTCCTCGCCGCACGACAGGCGCGCGCCGGCTGGGATACCTGGACGCATGGCGCGCACGACGGCCCACCGCTCGCGATCCTCGTCAGCGAGCAGGCGCACTACTGCGCCGATCGCGCGGTGCGCATCATGGGCTGGGGACGCGACGGCGCGATCCGCGTCCCCGTCGACGCCGACCATCGCATGCGCCCCGACGCACTCGTCGCCGCGCACGACGAGGCCACCGCGCGCGGCGTGCGCGTGATCGGCGTGGTCGCCAGCGCCTGCACCACCGCCACCGGCGCCTTCGATCCGCTCGAGGCCATCGCCGACATCTGCGAGGCGCGCGGGCTCTGGCTCCACGTCGACGGGGCGCACGGCGCGAGCTTCCTGCTCGGCGAGCGCCATCGCCACCGCCTGCGCGGCATCGAGCGCGCCGACTCGATCGTCTGGGACGCGCACAAGATGCTCATGCAGCCGGCGCTCGTGACCGCGGTCCTCTTCCGCGACGAACGCCACGGCGCCGCCGCCTTCGCCCAGGACGCCAGCTACCTCCTCGCCGACGATCCCGCCGACACCTGGTGGGACCTCGCCTCGCGCACCTTCGAGTGCACCAAGCGCTTCATGTCGCTCAAGCTCTACGCGACGCTCGCCTGCTACGGGCCGGCGCTCCTGGGCGAGTACGTGACGCGCACCGCCGACCTGGCCACGCGCTTCGCGACGATGCTCCGCGACGCCCCCGACTTCGAGCTCGCCGTCGAACCGCAGTGCAACATCGTCGTCTTCCGCCACGTGCCGCGCGACGGCACGGTGCGCGACGACGCGGCGCTCGATGCGCTGCAGCCGCGGCTCCGCCAGCGCGTGATCGAGGGCGGGCGCTTCTATCCGGTGCAGACGCGGCTCGACGGGCGCACCTGGCTCCGCACTACGCTCATGAACCCGTTCACCACCGACGCGCACCTCGCCGCGCTGCTCGACGCGTTCCGCGCCGCGGCCTGACGCGCGCGCGGGCGCACCGCGCCGTCAGTCGCGCGCGGCGCGCCCCAGCGCCGCCGCGCTCACGAGCACGCAGAGCGCCGCGCCCTGCGCCCAGCGGGGCTCGCCGTGCCAGGCCACGAGCGCCGCCGTCACCGCGCACCCGGCCACCAGCAGCGCACTCGCCGCCAGCGCCGTGCGTCGGCGCGCGCCGCGCACGAGTTCGCGCCCGCGCGCCGACAGGAGCGCCACCGCGTCGATCATCGGTGTCGCGAGCCACTGCAGGAGCACCAGCGCCGCGAGCGTGGTCGCGGTCGACATCGCGATCACGCGTCCCGCCGTCGTGGCCGCGTCGCGCACCACCAGCACCACGATCGTCGTCGCGATCACCGCCCACAGCGCCACGCGCAGCGGCGCGCCGAGCCCCGCGATCCAGCGCAGCGCGCCGAGCACCGCGCCGGTGAGCGGCGCCCCGCTGGCGAGCGCCGCCACCAGCCCGTCGCGGGCCGCATCGTCGCTCGGGTCGAGGATCAGCGCCGTCTCGAAGGTGTCG
>JALOPO010000192.1 GCA_025453855.1 Gemmatimonadaceae bacterium | reverse complement strand
GACATGGCGCGCGAGCACCGCGTCGAGCCGCTCGGCGAGCTGTGCGCCGCGCCGGCGCGGCACGCTCGCGAGATCGAGCCAGCGCGCCGCATCCTCCCACTCCTCGCGACGCGCGGCGTCGAGATAGCCGTCGAGCGCGGCACGTGGCGAGGAGGGATCGGTCTGGGCGACGGCGGCGGTCTCCGGCGGTGCCGTCGGCGGCGGGACCTGCTGCGCGATGAGTGCGCCGCCGCAGGTCAGGGCGACCGCGGTCGTCCACGCCGCCGGCACCATCGCCCGCCGCGTCGCGCGCGTCGCACTGCCCTGCCTGCTGCACACTTGGTCGGTCGGGAGCGGCATGCCGCGACGCCGTGCAGACTCGGGGCCGCACGGCGCCCCTCGCCAGGCACGGCGTCCCGGTGCGTCAGCGCACCACCCACTCGAAGCGCTGCCGTACCGTCATCGCGACGCGACAGCCGCCGACCATTGCCGGTACGTAGCGCCCCCGTTCGATCGACGTGCTCACGCTGCGGCGCAGTCGTGCGTAGGCAAACGCCAGCTCGGACTCGGCCGCCATGAAGGTCGGGGGCATCAGTTCGCGGATCGTCGCCGGCACCGCGCGTCCGTCAGGCCCCACCACCCACTCCATCGTCATCGGGGTGAGCAGCACCCCCTCGTGCACGAACGCGGGCACGCTCAACCGCGCGAAGTTCCCCGGGAGCGTCATCACCGGCGTGTGCCAGGGATGCTCGAGCGTGAAGATGGCGGGGCCGAGCGTCGCGGGTCCCCCTCGCGTGGTCCCGGCGATGGCGCGCCCCAGCGAGTCGAATGGCGGCACCAGCAGTTCGAGCGAGGCGCGCACCACGGTCGCGCGCACCTGCTCCGGCCAGACCAGTTCGGGCGGCCGGGTGATGAGCGAGTCGAGCAGCGGCGACAGGAGCCGCACCACGCGTGACGGCGTCTCGGCATCCGCGCGCCAGATGAAGCCGCGCGGCGAGATGACGAGCGGAACGCGCGAGTTCGCCACGTCGCGCCACGACAGCTGCCCATCGCCGCGCCCGAGCGTGCTGTCGGTGCCACCGAGCCGCGCGCGGAGCGACGCCGCCAGCTCCTCGCGCAGGAAGGCGAGGGCGAGCACCACCGCCGTGTCGGCCGCGCTGTCCGGCGCGAGCGCGAGACGCACCACGGCGCGCTGCATCGCGCGCACCGGCAGCGAGTCGACGCACGGCGGCAGGGGCGTGGCGGGGCGCTGCGCGCCGACCGGAGCGGGAGAGACGGTGCATGCCAGCAGCACGGCAGCGCGCATGGTCACGCCTGCCGTCCGGCACAACCGACTCCCCGTGTTCCCGGCGACGACGCACACGCCGAGACGATGCACGCCGGCGAGTCGGTGAGGCAAGTGACCATTCGGCTGGCACATCACGCCGGATGCGTCACGAGTGTCCCGGTGTCGGACATGCACCGTCCAGGGACGGCGCGTCGCGGGCGGACGCGCGCTCCCGACGACGGACGCGGTGCCACGTCCCTCAGCGCCGCAACTGGAACGTGAAGCTCTGGTTCACGCGCATCGCGACCGGGCAGCCGCCGATGCGCGCCGGGATGAACCGGACCGAATCCACCGCGGTCCGCACCGCCCGCACGAAGTCGTCGTACGCCTTGCGGCGGCGGCCGTCGTACCGGTCGAGGTCGGGCGGCGGCGCGTCGGAGAAGCTCCCCGGTTGCACGCTGCCGCCGGCATCGACGACGAAGCTGGCGATGATCGTCCCTTCGCCGCCCAGGAGGCGCACCGACTCCGGAAAGGTGACGCGTGGCCCCGGTGGCAGGATGTACGTCGGCATCATCAGTGGATGACCGAGCACGAATACCGGGAAGCCCGTGACGCGCGCACCGGCGAACGGCGCGCCCGTGGAGTCCACGTACGGCACGCTCACGAGGACGGAAGCCGAGAACGGCGCACGCGGTGATCGCCGCGGCCAGACGAACGGGAGCCCCTCGCGCGCCGCCGAATCGAGCACCGGCCGGAGCAGCCGCTCGGCCCATCGCGACACGGCGCCGGTCGCCTCGACGGTCAGTGATTCGGGGGCGAAGCGCAGGGCGAGACCGGTGCCCTCGCGGAAGTCGCGCCACGGCAGGATCGAATCGACCGATGCCAGCGTGGAGTCGTTTCCCGCAGCACGGACACGCACCGCGCGCGCGATGTCCTGCGCCACGAGCTGCAGCTGCTCCAGCAATGGCAGGTCGCGCAGCTCCCCGGCCTGCAGCTCGAGACGCACGAGCGTCCGTCGCTCGGCGTCGGGGCCGAGTCGGGCGACACAGCGGTTGTCGCCCAGGTCACGTTGCGCGCGCAGGCCGCCCGGGACGCCTGCGATGAGGGCCACGATCCCGAGCGCGAAGAGGCGGCTCGGCCGACGGTCGAGAAGTCTCATGTGCACTGCGGGACAGGAAGCGCCGGCTCGCGGCCGTCGTGGGATGGCCGCGCCGGCACGGCCGTCGGTGCGATCACCGCCGGTCGAATGCGAAGTGTTGCCGGACCCGCATCGCCACCTGGCAGCCGCCAACCACGGCGGGCTGGTATCGAGCGGCTTCGATCGCCGCGATCAGGTTCTGTCGCAGCCGGGTGTAGCCTTCCGCCACGTCTCCATCGCCGGGACCGAACGTGGGTGGATCGACGACGCGGATCGTCCCCGGCGTCGCCCGCCCATCGGTTCCCACCACCCATTCCATCAGCATCCCGGCCGACCAGATCGCGCGACGCGCCGAGCGAGGGAATTCGAGCCGGGCGTAGTTCCCGGGGAGCGACATCGCCGGCGTGTGCCACGGATGCGTGCGCGTGAAGACGGCCGGCCCGAGCGTCGCCGGCCCGTCGCCTCCGCTCGCGGCGAGCGGGCGGCCGAGCGAGTCGAACGACGGCACGACCAGTTCGAGTGATGCGCGCACGACGGTCGCGCGCACCTCGTCCGGCCAGACGAGCGCCGGCGGCGTCGTGACCAGCGAGTCGAGCATCGGGCCCAGGAGCTGCACGACGCTCCGCGGCGTCTCGGCATCGGCGCGCCAGATGAAGCCGCGCGGCGAGATGACCAGCTGCACGCGCGAGGCCGACAGCTCGCGCCACGACAGGCGACTGTCGCCATCGCCGAGGGTGCTGTCGGTGCCGCCGAGCCGAGCCCGCAGCGTCGCTGCGAGCTCCTCGCGCAGGAACGCGAGTGCGAGCACCACCGCGGTGTCGGCCGCGCTGTCGGGCGCGAGAGCGAGGCGCACCACGGCGCGGCGCATCGCGCTCGGCGGCAGCGAGTCGACGCACGGCGGCAGCGGGACGGGCACCGCCCGCGCCTGCGCATCCATCGCCCCCGGCACTGCGGCGAATGCGACCAGCAGCACGCCCCGCCGCATCCCGTTTGCCGACACTCGCCCCTCCATCGCCCGACGTCCGGCCACTCGCGTCACCCCTGGACGATGCACCACGGATCGGCGCGCACACAAGGAACGCGTGCGGTCGCAATGCATGCAGTGCGCGAAACGACGACGCGCGCCGTCCCCGTGGAGACGGCGCGCGTCGTCGGCTGCATGCGGGGAGCGATCAGCTCACGGCAGCTTAGTCCGCCGCCTCGTTCATCTGCGAGTAGTCCACCGCCGCGTAGCCGAGCGTGTTCCACTTGGCCACGTCGGCCGGCGTCGTGACCTCCTCGTTCGGCGCCTGCGGGTAGTCCTTGTCGCCCGACGCCGGGAGGATGCTGATGCCGGTGAAGTAGCTCCGGTTCTCCCAGATGAAGTCGGCCACCTGGTCCCACTCGTGCTCGCGCACCGTGACCGTGTTGCTCACGTTGTGCCGCAGCCCGGGGTTGTACTTCTCGTGCGCTGTCCCGGGGACCACCCAGTTCTCGATCGGGAAGGTGATCACGTCCGTGGTGTCGGCCTTCATGCCGTACACCTCGGTCATGTGCGGGTTGACGCTCTTGAAGTAGTTGTAGACCGGCTCCGTGCGCGCCGCCTGCACGCGCCGGAAGTAGCGCTTGGCGTGGTGCGGATGGATCCCGCTCGCCGTGCCCAGGAGCAGCGACGCCGTCCCCTCCGGCTTCACGCAGGTCACGCGCGCCGCCGGCGAGATGCCGATCGTCTCGGCCACCGCGCGGTTCGCCATCACGCACGTCTCCGCCCCCTGCCGCAGCGTGGCCGCGTCGAGGAGCACGTCGGGGCGCTCGAGGATTCCGCAGATCGAGACGCCGAGGAGCGCCTCGCGCTCGTTGATCACGCGCGTCACCGGGCCGAGGTAGCTCATCTCGGTGTAGGCGGCCTGCATCGTCCCGATCACCGCCGCCACCCGGCAGAGGCGCTGGAACTCCGCCGGCGTCGTGCACGCGCGACCGTTGATCGTCGTCAGGTTGCAGTGCTGCCAGCCGCTGATCGTGTCGCCCACCTGCACCGGCTCGCCGTAGCCGTACGCCCGGAGCTTGGTGAGCGTCGTCTCGTCGACCGTCATCGCCGGCATGAGGCCGATCTCCACGCACGGGTTGGCGCCGTACTCGGCGTCCTCCGTGAAGTAGAAGCCCGGCTCGCCGAACTGGCGGATGGCGTTGAAGAGGCTCTGGAACTCGTCCCGCGTCGCCTGCGACCGCACCAGCATCGCCGAGTTGTTGCTGTGCTGGCGCTGCGGCTGGTGCTTCCACCACTCGCCGGTCTTGGCGTTGACCATCTCCTCGTCGTCGGCGCTGAAGAGCGCGATCGTCGCCGAGCGGCGGATGCCACCCGAGATCACCGCGCTCGCCGCGTGCATGAGGATGTCGTACGCCTCGATCGGACGCATCTTGCGCCCCGGCACGTTGTCGAGCACGCCGCGGATCTTCTCGAGCGCCTTCTTGAGCGGCTGGTGCCCCGGCGCCCGCCCGCCCGACGTGCGCAGCACCGCCCCCTTGGGGCGCAGCTGCGAGTAGTCGAACTCGACGTACGTCCCCTCCTGGTAGCTCTGGATCAGCGCGCCGAGCGCGTCCGCCCACCCTTCGATCGTGTCGGCGATCGTGTGGTGCGCCACCGGGAGCTCGTCCACCGCCGCCCGCAGCGGAAAGACGGGGAGCTTGCTCACGTGGTGCTTCTGCACGCTGAAGCCGACGCCGGTGCCGCTCAGCAGCAGCCAGAGCGCCTCGGCGAACTTCCGCGGATGATCGATGTGCCCGTACGTGCAGTTGTACATGCGGGCGTTGTTCACCTGGATCGCCGTCCCGCCGAACTGCATCGACCGCATGCTCGGGAGCGCCTCGCGATCGCGCACCGCCGCCTCGGCCTCGTCGATCAGCTGGCCGAGCGTGCGGTCGAGCCCGAACACGTCGCGCGACAGCGCCCCGGCGAAGCGCGCCCGGTGCATGTCGAAGACGCGCGTCGCCGCCTCGTGCCAGAGCTCGCGACGGCCGAGGTCCTCGCGCCAGCGCGCGTACTTGGACATCGCGATGTAGTCGCTGATCCCGCTCACCGGGTGCCGCGTGATGCGCGCCTCGGCCTTCTTGGCGCGGTAGAGCACGTAGCCCTTGGCCACCTCGAAGTGGCCGGCGCCGGCGATCATCAGCTCGACGATGTCCTGGATCTGCTCGACGGTCGGCGTGTCGCCGCGCGCCACGCGCAGCTCGACCGTGTTCACCACCATCCCGGCGATGCGCAGCACCTCGGCATGGTCGGTGATCGACAGGCCGTAGCGCGCCCCCGCATCGTTGGCGAGCGGGTTCGCCGCCCCCTTGTGCCGGTTGGCGTGGAACGCCAGCGCGATCGCGCGCACGATGCGCTCGGGGTCCCACTCCGCCGTGCGACCGTCGCGCTTGCGCACGATCTGCGGCTTGGGGGGCTCCTGCGCGGCGAGGGACTCCGGGAAAAGCACCGTGCTCATACTGCGGCCCTGGCGTGGGTGGCGGGATTCGTCCAGGCTCGGGATCGCCCTCACGGGGAGGCGCTGGCGCCGGGCGGCGGCACCGGGGCGGTCCGGAACGGACGGTCAGGTTAGTGGTGCTCGTGTCTCCGCGCCAGCAGCCGCGCAAGTCGTTGGCGGACCGCGCGCTTCGGCACAGCACCATCACATTCGTGCTCTTTCGGACCCGGGCCGGCCCCGATGCCAGCCTTCGGTCGGCAGGTGCGATCGGGACCCGGTCTCGGCACGCAACTCCTTTTCGTGGAACGACTTGGCCAGCCTTCCTGTTCCTCGGGTCAGGCGTTGCCGCGTTCTCCACCCCGTCCACAGCGCTCCACGACCGTGGACATTGCTCCGCGGCACGTGGCCTTCCGCCGGAGCGGTGCCGACACCCTGTGCAACGGCCGTGCTACGGCCTTGTGACAGCAGGCAAGAGCGGGCGGCTCTGGTGATACCCGATGCGGCCATCCGCGTGCCGCTGCGCGAGTTCGCGATACGTCGCCGCCCCGCGCGCGATCCTCGCCCGCTCGGCATCGCCCACGGCGCGGACCACCCGACCCGGGACACCCAGCACCAGCGAGCCGGGCGGGATCACCATCCCCTCGGGACAGAGTGCCCCGGCGCCGATCACGCTGCCGGTCCCGACGTGCACGCCGTTGAGGACGATGGCGCCGATCCCGATCAGCACGTCGTCCTCGATCGTGGCGCCGTGCACCACCGCCCGATGGCCGACCGTCACGCGGGCGCCGATCGTCGTCGGCACGCCGGGATCGGCATGCACCAGCACGTGGTCCTGCAGGTTCGTGTCGGCGCCGATGACGATCGTCTCGGTGTCACCGCGCACGATCGCGCCGCCCCACACCGACGCGCCGGCCGCCAGCACCACCGTGCCGCAGACGCTCGCCAGCGGATGGACGAAGGCTGCGGCATCGACCTGCGGCGGCCCGCGATGCGACACGGGCGGCGTGGATTCGGGCATGACACGAACTCCGGGCGAAGGGAGGAGGAACGCGCGACCGCGCACCGATACGGCGCGCCGGCCGACAGTCAGCGTGGCGGGGATGGCACGGCGGGCGACGCGAGCGCGGCGAACCACGCCTCGAGCCCTTCCACGATCGCCAGCGCGTATGCCCGGCGGAACGCCGGCGTGCGCAGCGCCGCCTCCTGCTCGGGGACGATCAGGTACGCACCCTCCACCAGGACGCTCGGCATCCAGCTGGGGCGCACCACGGCCAGGTTGTCGTACCACGTGCCGTTGTCCGCGAGGCCGAGCCGCGCCACCAGCCGCGCCTGGATCGCACGCGCCAGCGACGCCGATGGTGCGTGGAAGAAGTAGGTGCCGCTCCCGCGCGCGGCGAACGGGTTCGCGCCGTCCGGCAACGCGTTCAGGTGAATGCTCACGAAGGCATGCGCATTCACGCGCCGCGCGAGCACCGGGCGATCGGCGAGCGGCACCGCGTCGGGCGTGGTGCGCGTGAGCACCGGCTCCGCGCCGCGCTCGCGCAGCAGGTCGCGGACGACCATCCCCACCGCGAGCGTCGCGTCACCCTCGTAGAGCCCCGTGGGCCCGGTGCTCCCCGCCGGCGGATGCCCCGGATCGACGGCGATGCGCAGGCCGCGCAGCGGCGACGCCGCGTCCACGCGCGGCGGGCGACGCACGCGGAGCACGAGCGCGTCGCCGCGCCAGAGCACGAGCCAGCCGAACGCCGGCGCCGCCAGCGACACCGTCACCACCGCGCGGTCGCTCGCGTCGTTGGTCCACGTCACGTCGCGCACGTACGCATCGGCGCGCGTGAACCAGATCACGTCGGCGTCGGCGGTCGCCCCATGGAGCGTGAGCCGCAGCGACGTCCCCTCGGCCTCCACGCGCCACGCGGGGTGCGCCGAGACGGGAAGCACCACATCGACCCAGTCGTCGGCGGGGACGACGCGCGCGTTGCCGATCACGCGCCGCGGCTCGGGCGTGCCCTCGGGGAGCGGCGTCGCCTGTGCGCTGTCGATCCAGACGTCGAGCTGCCGGTCGAGGCGCACGCGCAGCGCGTCGCCCTGCCGGCCGCTGGCGCGCAGCACGGTCCCCGGCAGCAGGAACCACTTGTAGGTCCCCCCGGCCACGGGGCGCGCCACCACCACCGCATCGGTGTCGGCGCTCACGCGCCCCACCCGCACGAGCGGCAGCGCGTCGCCATCGCCCACCGCGGGGACGGCAAGTCGCACCGAGTCGCCGCCGCGCGCGACCAGCAGCGACGCGCCACCGCGCAGCAGCCGGGCCGGCAGCTCGCGCACCGCCTGCTCGCCATCGACGAGCAGCGGGAGCACGGTGTCGGGCGTCGACGCGGGGACGAGCGAGACGCGCGCGCCGGGCGCCACGCGCGCCGCCACGCGCACCGGCTCGTCGGCGCGGAGCGCGAGCCCCGGGCGCGGCACGACGCTCGTGCTGTCGACGAGCTCCGTGGGACCGAGCGCGCGCCGCGGCGCGGGGCGACGCACCGGGACCGAGACGCGCTGCACCGGCCCGCCGGCCAGGGTGGCGACCACCTCGAAGCGCGATGCATCGCGCGGGGGCATCGCCACCCACGCCAGCCATGCGCCATTGGGATGCACGCGCACCGGCGCACCATTGACCGTCAGCTGCGCGTCACCGTGCCCCGTGCTGCCGAGGAGGAAGGTGGAGTCGCGTGC
>JALOPO010000006.1 GCA_025453855.1 Gemmatimonadaceae bacterium | reverse complement strand
GCACCGGGGCGCTACACCGTGCGCGCGATCATCGGCAGCGACACGCTCGTGCGCGCGCTCGCCGTGCAGGCCGATCCGCGCGTGCGCGACGACAACATCACCGATGGCGTGCTGCTCGCGCAGGAGAGGCACGAGCTGGCGGTGCGCGATGCGGTGAGCGAGGCGCGGCAGCTCGCGCAGCGCGCGCGATCGGTGCGCGAGCAGGTCACCACGCGTGGCGGTGCCCTCGCCCGCGAAGCCGACGCGATCGTGCGCGCGCTCGAGACGGCCGAGGGGCGCTACCAGCAGCCGATGCTCGTGGCGCAGTTCGAGTACCTGTATGGCATGACGACCGGCGCCGACCAGCCGATCCCCCGGGACGCCGCGGCGCGCCTGGTCACGCTCCGCCGGCAGATGGCGGCGCTCAAGCGGCGCCTCGACGCGGTGTCGCGCGGGACGACCACCGCCGACTGAGCGCACGCGGCGCGCGCGCATCGCCGGGCGGTCGGGCATTCGCCGACGGCCGCTCGGCGAGTCGTGCGTCCGTAGCCCCCCGGATTCCCGTCGCCCGCGCTCTGGCGACGTTGCGGGCGACGCGCGGCGTCACGGTCGGATGCTCGCGCCCGACTCCAGCCGTCCACGCATGCGCCGCCTTCGTTCCACCCTCGTCGCCACCGCCGCCCTCGTCACCCTCGCCGCCTGCGGCAGCGATGACGACCCCACCGGCCCGGGCACCAACAACCCGGCCGAGCGCGTGGTGAACGCGAACCAGCGCGTCTACCTGCGGCTCACGAGCGCCGGCATCGAGCCGGTGACGGTGAGCGATCCGGCGACGAGCACGCAGTGGGACCTGGCGGTCGAGCGCACCGCGGTCACGCTCAACGGCGGCTCGGCCGGCCCCGGGGGTGTGAGCGGCGCCTGCCTCTGCGTGAACCAGGGGCTCACGCTCCCCGAGCTCCTCGCGCTCGGCCGCGCCCCCGAACCGCAGCGGCAGCGCTTCGATCGCATCACCGCCGACAGCATCCCCGGCGACCAGGCGCGCTTCGTCACCGATCGCTTCGTCGCTGCCGCGGGCGCCTTCTTCCGCGGCGCGCCCGGCGCGAGCGCCGTCGCCGAGCCCGACTCGGCGTGGATGCTGCGCTGGGGGACGGTCGGCGGCCCGCTGTCGAGTACACGATGCAGCCCGCGAGCGGGAACACCGACTTCCCGCCGGTGCGCTCGCTGCAGGTGCCGGTGTCGGCGACGCAGATCGCGTACGTGGACCTCGACTCGAACCGTGTCGTCACCGAGCAGGGGCCGTGGGACGTCGCCTTCGATCGCTGGACGATGCGCACCAACAGCGCCGCCACCGGCGAGAACCAGGTGACCAACCTGCGCTTCGGCCCCGGCACGACGCAGTCGAGCAACACCTTCGCCAACGCGAACCTCGCCTTCGCGCGCGTCGCGCCGAGCTTCGTCTGGCGTCGCGACACCTTCGAGGGGGTCTTCGCGACGCAGCCGTGGTACAAGTACGACTCGCAGGTGAACGCGATCTATCCCACCTACGACGTCTACCTCGTGCGGCGCGGTACCGCCGTCTGGAAGGTGCAGTTCACCGGCTACTTCCTCCCGCAGGGGAGCGACGAACGCCGGGTGACGATCCGCGCGGTGTCGTTGCGGCCGTGATCGACGACGCACGACCGGCGCGGCTCCGCGCCCTGTACGCCGCCGCGGCGGGCGTCGTCCTCGTGACGGCGCCCGCCGCGGCGCAGGAGCGCGTGCTCGACGGCGTCGTGCGCGACGAGACCGGACGCGGCGTGGCGATGGCCGAGGTGATCGCGGGTGAGGCGCGCGTGCGCACCGATGACGATGGCCGCTTTCGGGTGCGCGTCGCCGACGGCGTGCGCGCGCTCCGCGTGCGACACCCGGGCTTCCGCTACGCCGACGTCCCGGCCGACGCGGCGCGTGCGCAGCGCATCGTCCTCCGCCCGTCGCCGCGGGCGCTCGAGTCGGTGGTGGTCACCGCCAGCCGCCGCGAGCAGCGCCTCAAGGATGCGGTGGTGCCGATCGAGCTCGTCTCGCGCGCCGAGATCGAGCGCACCGGCGCCCCTGACGTCGCCGCCGTGCTGACTGAGCAGGTGGGCGTGCAGCTCGAGGGCGGGACGCCGACCGGCGCCGGCGTGCAGCTGCAGGGCTTCGGCGCACAGCGCGTGCTCGTGCTCGTCGACGGGCAGCCGCTCGTCGGGCGCCTCAACGGCAACCTCGACGCCTCGCGCATCCCCGCGTCGATGGTCGAGCGCATCGAGATCGTGAAGGGGCCGCAGTCGACGCTCTACGGCTCCGACGCGATCGGCGGCGTGATCAACGTCATCACGCGACGCCCCGCGGGCGGTCGCACCGAGCTCGCCATGCAGGCGATCGGCGGGCAGCTCGGCCGCGCCGAGGCGAGCGCGACGCTGCTGCGCGGCACTGCCACGTACGATCTCACGCTCGATGGTGGGGCACGCACGCAGTCGCTCGCCCCCGGCTTCGCCGACGTCGCCGACGCGTACGCGCGCCGTGCGCATCTCGCGCCAACGCTCCGCTGGCGCGCCGACAGCGCGTGGACCCTGGAGACCGGCGGGCTCGCGGTGCAGGAGGCGCAGCGCTACCGCACGGGGCTCGACTACCGCTTCGCCGATCGCACGCAGCTCGCCTGGCGCGCCGCCGCGGCGTGGCAGCGCGGCGCGCATCGCGTCCAGCCGCTGCTCTACGTCTCGCGCTTCGATCACTTCGCGCGGTCGAGCCCCACCGCCACGCCGCTCGGTGGCACGGGTGACCGCGACGTGCAGGATCTGGCCGAGTTCGAGCTCACCTACGCCGGCCGCATCGCGGGGACGCAGCTCGATGCGGGGCTCGAGGCGCGCCACGAGGGGATCCGCGCCGATCGCATTCCCGGGCGCACGCGCTCGCTCACGCGCGTGGAGCCCTACGCGCAGGCCACGTTCGTGCGCGGGACGCTCGCGTTCGCGCCCGGTGCCCGGGTCACCGTGGACGAGCTGTGGGGGACGACGGTGTCGCCACGCGCCGCGCTGCTCTGGCGCCCGCGCGAGCCGCTCGCGCTCCGCCTCACCGCCGGCCGCGGCTTCCGCGCCCCCGACTTCAAGGAGCTCTACCTCGACTTCGTGAACACGCAGGTCGGCTATGCCGTGATCGGCAACGACCAGCTGCGCCCGGAGTACAGCACGAGCGTGGCGGCCGACGTGGAGTACGTGCGCGACGCGTGGACGGCGCGCGTGAACGTCTTCCACAACGCCTTCCACGACTTCATCGAGTACCGGCAGAACGTCGACGGCACCTTCCAGCTGCAGAACGTCGGTCGCGGCACAACGCGCGGCGTCGAGACCGAGGCCACGCGACTCGTCGGTCCCGCGCGCATCGAGCTCGGCTACAGCTTCCTGCACACGCGCGACGAGGCCACCGGCCGCGCGCTCCTTGGCCGACCGCGCCACTCCGGGCGCGTCGGCGTGAGCGGCCCGATCGGCGCCCGCCTGCGCGGCGCGCTCACCGGCATCTACACAGGCAGCACACCGGTCGCGCTCGGCCCCACGGGACTGATCAACGGCTTCCAGCCCGTCTTCATCCGCGCCGACGTGCGCGCCGCCTACCGACTGCGCGGCGGCATGGAGGCGATCCTCGGCGTCGACAACCTCCTCGACCGCCGACTCGGCCCCCAGTGGCCCGGTTTCACGGGACGCCTCGTCTACGGCGGCCTCGCCTGGCGCGCGCAGCGCTGATCCACGCGCAACGCGGGTGACGCGCGACCGGCGCGCCGGGGCGAGGCTCAGCGCACCACGCGCCCGTCGAGCATCACCAGCTGCACCTCGCGCAGCCGCATGATGTCCGTTGATGGATCGCCGCGCACCGCCACCAGGTCGGCGAGGAGCCCCGCGCGCACGCGGCCGAGCGACGCGTCGAGGCCGAGGAAGCGCGCATTGTCCGCCGTGGCCGCGCGCAGCACCGCGAGCGGCGGCACCCCCGCCTGCACGAGCAGCGACGCCTCGCGCCATGGCTCCCCGTGCGCGTACACCCCTTCGTCGCCGCCGAAGCAGAGCGGGACGCCGGCCGCCGCCGCCGCGCGCACGCTCGCGAACTTCTCCCGCAGCGACGCCGGCATCGTGTCGCGCTGCGGCACCCACCCCGCGTAGCGCGCGATCGCCTCGCTCGCCGCCAGCGTCGGACAGAGCGCGACGCCACGCGCGCGCATCAGCCGCCACGTGCTGTCGCTCCCCTCGCCGCCATGCTCGATGGTGCGCACGCCGGCGAGGACCGCGCGGCGCATCCCCTCGTCGGTGTTGGCATGCGCCACCACCGCACGCCCGCTCGACTGCGCGACCGCCACCACCGCCCGCAGCTCGTCGAGCGTGAACGTCGGCTGCTGCGTCCCGCCCGGCCCCCAGCGATAGTCGGCGTAGACCTTCACCACGTCCGCGCCCCGTCCGATCTGCCGCCGCGCGACGCGCGTGACGCCCTCGACGCCATCGGCTTCCTCCGCGCCGACCGGCAGCGCGAACTCCGGCGCGTACCCCTTGAGGTTCGGGCCGTACGAGCCGCTGGCCACGATCGCGCGATTGGCGATCAGCAACCGCGGCCCCGGCACCACGCCGAGCACGATCGCCTGCCTGAGCCCCGCATCCGCGTCGCCCGCCCCCTCGGTGCCGAGGTCGCGCGCCGTCGTGACGCCGGCCATGAGCGTCTGCCGTGCATGCACCACCGCGCGCGCCGTGCGCAGCGCGAGCGACTCCTTGAGCACCTGGTCGTTCCACGGTGTCTCGTCGTACGGATGCAGGAAGAGATGCGTGTGCGCCTCGATGAGCCCCGGCAGGAGCGTCGCCCCGGCCAGCGTCACCATGCTGTCCCCCGCCTCCCGCCGCACGCTCGTCGCCGGCCCCGCCGCCTCGATACGCTGCCCCCGCACGCGCACCACCCATCCCGCGCGCATCGCCTCGCCATCGAAGACGCGATCGGCCACGAGCACGATGGCGCGTGTCGCCGACGGCGGTGCGCCGACAGCCGGTGCTGCGATCGACTGCGCTCCGAGCGCGAGCGCATCGAGCATCGCCCAGCTCACGAGCGCCGCACGAGCCCGACCAGACGAGAAGAGCTTCATGTCGATTCCGAGTGGAGGGACCCGCCGCACCGCCGTCACTCCCGCATGCGCAACGCCCGCCCGCAGACGGCCAGCCCGTGCGACCACCCGCTGCCGCCACGCCGACCGCGTCGCCCCGGGGACGTACGGCCCCGTCCGGGCGCCCGCCACGCGCGAGCCCCCGCCACGCGCACCAGAGCGAACGCGGAACTACTGGACGACGCGCGGCGTGACCTTCGACACCTCCGCGCGACCGAGGGTGTTGTTGTCGGTGCCGAACCAGAGGACGCGTCGCGCCGCATCCCACGACATGTGGCGGATCGTCCCGCCGCCGCTCGCCACCGGCGTGATCCCGAAGAACTGCGCCGTCGCCGGATCGAAGCCCACGAAGCGGTTCGGCTGCCGCCCCGTCTCCACGAACCAGAGCCGGTCGCGATCGTCGACCGCCAGCGCATATGGCAGCCCCTGCGCCTTCCCGGGGATCTCGAACTCGCGCACCGTCCCCGCCCGCGGGTCGTGCACGCCGAGGAAGCCGCGCGCGTAGTCCACGTACCAGATCCGCCCGTCGCTGGTGCGCGCGATCCGCCGCCCGCGGGCACGGGCATCGGGGAGCGTCACCGTGCGCAGCGCGCGCGTCGCCGGATCGATCGTGCCGAGCGCGTTGGTGCCGAACAGGTTGAACCACGGCTGCCCGTCGGCGGCGAGCAGGATCCCGTACGGCCGCGCGTTCGGGACCGGCATGCGCCAGAGCTGCACCCTGCCGCTGCGCGTGTCGAGGTGCCCCACGGCATTCGAGAACTGCGCCGTGAACCAGATGTCGCCGCGCGCGTCGAGCACCATGGTGTGCGGATCCTTCACCGTGCTGTCGGGCATCGGGAAGCGCGTGATCGCGCCGGTGCGTCCATCGATGCGCCCGATCATCCCGTTGCGGTTCCCCGCGTACCACGCGTTGCCGCGTGCGTCGACGATCACGGTGTGCGGGTACGTCCCGCTGTCGATCGCGAAGCGCTCGAAGCGCCCGCTCGCCGGATCGAGCCGCGCCACGTAGTTCCCCGCCTGCCCGACGAACCAGACCCGCCCGTCCGGCGCCACCGCCGGATCCCGCGGCCGACTCTTCTCGTACGGCACCGTCCATTCCTGCAGCGGCACGAGCGTGTCGCCCGCCGGCCGCTGTGCGCCGAGCGGCGACAGGGTCGCCACCAGCAGCACTCCACCCACGTGTCCCGCCCGCATCACGCGCCGCATCACGCCTCCCGAAACCGGCCACGTTCCCTACGCGCGCCCCACCACCATCGCTGCCGCACCGGTCGCCGCGATGCCGCGGCGGCCCCCGCACGACGCTGGGGCGCGACAGCAACAGCAGGAACAGCAGGAACAGCAGGAACAGCAGGAACAGCAGGAACAGCAGGAACAGCAGGAACAGCAGGAACGAGAGCCCTCGCAGTCCCTGCCGTTCCCTGCCAGTCCCTGCCCTTCACTGCCGTTTGCCGTTCAGCGGTTCAAGGCACCGGCACCACCAATCCGAATCTCACTTCCCTGCCCTTCACTGCCGTGTGCCGTTCGGCGGTCCGAGGCACCGGCACCACCGACCCGAACCTCACTGATACTGGATGTACACCGGCCGCGGCCAGAGCCGCAGCACCTCGCCCGGTCGCAGGATCGGCTGCCCCGACTTCGCGTCGTTCTTGTAGAAGATCTTGAACCCCGTGAACTGCACCGGCTCCGGCTGGATGAAGTTCCGCCACGTCGCGATCTTGAGCGCCGGCCGCCCCCAGCCGTCCATCTGCATCACCACCTGCACCGCCGGATCGAGCGCGATGTCGCTCGTCCCCGTCACCATGCCGCGCGTGAAGCGGTGCACGATCAGCACCTTGGGCGGGATCTTCTTCTCGCGCACGATCTCCGACAGGAAGCGCACGGCGTAGTTCACGTCGGCCGCGTTGAACGTGCCGATCTTCTTGCCCGGTGCCGAGCCGTCCTTCATGCTGAATTCGGGATCGATGCCGAGGTGCACGTTCGGCTTCTCGAGCCAGGGGCGCAGCCGCGGCAGCTCCTCGCGCAGGGTGCTCAGCCCCACCTGCACGTCGATGAAGTAGAGCCACCCCTTGCTGTCGGCCCAGCGCTGGACCCTGGCGAGGAGCGAGTCGTTCATGCGCGCGCGCCACTTCCCGTCGCGCCCCGCGCTCCCCTGCGCGACCACGCCCACGATGTGCAGCGCCGGGATCACCTTCGTCGACGGGTCGGCCCTCTGCCACTCGGCCGCCTCCTTCTCGAGGCGCGCCATCATCTGCTCCGGGGCGATCTCGCCCAGGATCCCCATCCGCGTCGAGAGCGGGTTGCCGTAGTACGCGATGATCCGTGCGCCGGGCACGACCGCCCCCGGCAGCGACGGCGCCTGCTTCACCGGCCAGCCGGTGACGCGGAGCGAGTCGCGATCGAGCGAGGCGATGGCGATGCTGTCCGGCGCCGCACGCCCGCGCAGCACCGGCGGTCGCGGCTTCCAGCGACCGCTGTCGGCGGCCGGGCGACGCGTGCTGTCCGACGGGCCCGTGGCGCCGGCACTGTCCACTCGCACCGAGGAATCGATCGCCGGACGCCGCGGCGCCAGGCTCTCGGGCATCGCCGCGTCCTTCACGCGTGCGGCGACCGCCTGTGCCGTGTCGCCCAGCGCCGGGCTCGGCGTGGCGACGCGCACGTCCTTCTTCGGCGGATCGGACGGACCGCACGCGGCGGCGAGGAGGAACGGGACGCCGCGCAGCAGCGCGCGGGTCGGGAGCGGAACGATGCGGGAGAGGGGCGGCATGGCGTCCAAACATAGACGGGACCGCCCGCGACCGATGCGTGCCGTCTATCCCGATGTCGACGCGCCGCTCGCGAGCGACGCCGCCACCGCGCCGCCCGCCGCATTCGACGCCGATGATCGCGTGGCGAGCGATGCCTCCCCGGCGACCGTCGCACCGGCGGCCAGCGCCGCCTCCGGCCCGCGCGGCGCCGGCCCCGCCGCCTGCAGCGCGAGGCTCTCCTCGTCGGTGAAGAGCCGCGAGCGTGTCAGGAACCGCACCCCCTCCGGCGCCTCGAGCGAGAAGCCCGCCCCACGCCCCGGCACGACGTCGATCGTGAGGTGCGTGTGCGCCCAGTACTCGAACTGCTGCCCCCCGATCCAGACCGGCGCCCCCGCCACGCGCCCCAGGAAGACATCGCGCTCGCCGATGCGGAACTCTCCCGCCGCATAGCACATCGGCGCGCTCCCGTCGCAGCAGCCGCCGCTCTGGTGGAAGAGCACCGGCCCGTGCTCCGCCACCAGCCGCCCGATCATCGCCGCCGCCGCCGGCGTGCAGTCCACGCGCGCCGGGATCGCCTCGTCCATCGCGCCTCCTCGCTCCAGAACCAGAACCGGTGCCTTCGGCCGAGCACCCCTCCAACGCCGGTGACGGTGCCGTCCGCACACATCGGTGCGGAGCCGCGAAACGCGAAGGGCGCGAAGGCAACAGAAAGGACAACTGCGCGAAGTTCTTTCCGTTGCCTTCGCGCCCTTCGCGTTTCGCGGTTCCGCACCTCCCTTAACCCCGCGCACCGCCACCCGCCGATGCGTACGGGCGGCACCGCGACGGGCGATCAGAAGAAGCCCATCGCCTTCGGATTGTACGACACGAGCACGTTCTTCACCTGCTGGTAGTGGTCGAGCATGCGCAGGTGGTTCTCGCGGCCGATGCCGGACTGCTTGTAGCCGCCGAACGTGGCGTGCGCGGGGTAGAGGTGGTAGCAGTTCGTCCAGACGCGCCCCGCCTGGATTCCGCGGCCGAAGCGGAAGGCGCGGTTCATGTCGCGCGTCCAGACGCCGGCGCCGAGGCCGTAGAGCGTGTCGTTCGCGATCTGCAGCGCCTCCTCCTCGGTGCTGAACTTCGCCACCGAGACCACCGGGCCGAAGATCTCCTCCTGGAAGACGCGCATCCGGTTGGTTCCCTCGAAGATCGTCGGCTGCACGTAGTAGCCGTCCTTCAGCTCGCCGTCGAGCACGTTGCGCGCGCCACCCACGCGCACCTTCGCCCCTTCCTTCACGCCGATGTCGAGGTAGCCGAGGATCTTCTCGAGCTGGTCGTTGCTCGCCTGCGCGCCGACCATCGTCGTCGGGTCGAGCGGGTGCCCGAGCTTCATCGCCCGCACGCGCGCCTCGGCCTTCTCCATGAAGCGGTCGTAGATGCTCTCGTGCACCAGCGCGCGGCTCGGGCAGGTGCAGACCTCGCCCTGGTTGAGGGCGAACATCGCGAACCCTTCCATCGCCTTGTCGGCGAAGTCGTCGTCCTGGTCGAAGATGTCGGCGAAGAAGATGTTCGGGCTCTTGCCCCCGAGCTCGAGCGTCACCGGGATCAGGTTCTCGCTCGCGTACTGCATGATCAGCCGCCCCGTCGTCGTCTCGCCGGTGAAGGCGATCTTGGCGATGCGGTTGCTGCTCGCGAGCGGCTTGCCGGCCTCGATGCCGAAGCCCTGCACGACGTTCACCACGCCCGGCGGGAGCAGGTCGGCGATCAGCTCCATGAAGGTCATGATGCTCACCGGCGTCTGCTCGGCCGGCTTGATCACCACGCAGTTCCCGGCCGCCAGCGCCGGCGCCAGCTTCCACGCGCTCATCAGCAGCGGGAAGTTCCACGGGATGATCTGTCCCACCACGCCCAGCGGCTCGTGGTAGTGGTAGGCCACCGTGTCGTCGTCGAGCTGCGAGATCGACCCTTCCTGCGCGCGCAGCACGCCGGCGAAGTAGCGGTAGTGGTCGACCACCAGCGGCATGTCGGCCGCCATCGTCTCGCGGATCGGCTTGCCGTTGTCGATCGTCTCGATGACCGCGATCGCCTCGAGGTTCTGCTCCACGCGGTCGGCGATCCGGTTCAGGATGTTCGCGCGCTCGGTGGCCGACGTCTTCCCCCACGTCGTGAACGCCCGGTGCGCCGCGTCGAGCGCGCGATCCACGTCCTCGCTCGTGCTCCGCGCCACGTCGCAGAGATGCTGTCCCGTGATCGGGCTCGGGTTGCTGAAGTAGCGACCGCGCACCGGCGGCGCGTACTCGCCGTTGATCCAGTTGTCGTAGCGCGCACGGATCGGGATCGTCATCCGCAGCCGGGTCGCGGCGGCGGGGACGGTCGCGATCGCGTCGCGCGTGACGGTGGTCGTGTCGGGCGTGAGCGTGGCGGACATGGACGGCCTCCTGCGTACGGAGTCGAGGTGGCGCCCGCATGGCGCCGGTGGCGCTCGCGTGGCGCCGGTGCCGCCGCCCAGCGCAACCGCGGTGCCGCCTGCCGCACGGCCGGGCCCGATCGCCGAAGCGCAACGCGCGCAACGACTTTACGCGCGCTCGGCATTCGCCTGTCGCGCCGTGTCGCGTCGCGCACCACGCGACAGCTGTCGCGCGGCGCATCGCCTGTCGCGGAAACCCCGATTGCCCCCCTGCGGCGCACGACCGAGCATGCGTCCATGTCGCCGGAAGACCTCGCGAGCCACGACGCCCAGCGTCGCGTCGCCCACGCGCTCCATGCGGTGCGCGCCGGCACCGCACCCGCGGCGCCCGTCCGCGACGCCGTGCTCGCCTCGTGGCTCCGCAGCCGGCAGCACGGCATCGCTCCCGCGCTCGGCCAGGCACCGCTCGTGCTCGATGACGAGTCGCTCGCCCGCGCACGCGACGACGCCGAGTGGCTGGCCGCCGCCCACGAGGCGGTCGCGCACCGCTCGGCCGGCTTCGACTACGACGGCCACATCGTCGCGCTCTTCGATGCCCGCGGCCGCTTCCTCGCCGGCGATGGCGATCGCGACGCGCTCGACGGCCTCGCCGACATCAACTTCCGCCCCGGCGCACTCTGGACCGAAGCCGCCGTCGGCACGAACGGCCCCGGCACCGCGCTCGCCACCGCGCAGCCGGTGCACATCGTCGGCACCGAGCACTTCTGCGAGGCGTGGCAGCCGTGGCACTGCGCCGCCGTCCCGCTCCGCGATCCGGTCGACGGCGCGATCGTCGGCGTGCTCGACGTCTCGGGCGCCGCGCATCGCGCGTCGTCGCACGTGCGGCAGCTCGCGCACGTCCTCGCCGTCGCCGTCGAACAGGCGCTCGGCACCGTCGATGCGCTGCGGCGCGTGCGCCTCCTCGAGCAGCTCACCGAGCTCACCGGCCGCTACCCGCACGATCCGGTCGTCGTGCTCGATCGCCGTGGCCGCGTGGTCGGCGCCACACGCCAGGTTCCGCGCGCGCTGCAGCGCGACGGCACGCGCGCCGCCACGCTCCACGACGCGCTCGGTCGGCTCGGCACCGCACCCGTCGAGCGGAGCGTGCGCATCCCCCTCGCCGACGACGTGGAGATCGAGGCGCTCGCCCGTCCCGTGCTCGTCGATGGCCGCTGCATCGGGAGCACGCTGCAGCTCCTCGCCGTCGCCGAACCGCTCGCCGGCACGCCGACACTCACGGGCGCCGCCGCGCGCGGCGCGCACGCACCGGGCACGCGCACCGTCCTCGATCCACGCGACGTGGGACGACTGTCGCCGGTGGCGGGTGTGCGTCAGCAGCTCGCCACCGGACCGGCGAACGGCGCCCGCACCGCCTCCATCGTCGCGCGGCACGGCGACGCCGATCACCCCGACGATCGCGGCACGAACCCGCACACCGCCCGCGACGAACGCCTCGCCCGCGACGCCCGCGCGCAGCGCGAGCCCGCACGCGACGGGCGCGATCCGCGCGACCCGCGCGACCCGCTCCGCACGAGCGGCGAGCACCCGCGTCCGGCCCGCGGCAGCGGCACGCACGGCACGCGCTTCACATTCGCCGACATCGTCGGCACGTCGCCCGCGCTCCGCGAGGCGGTGCGGATCGCGCACGCGGCGGCGCGCAACGCGCTCCCCGTCCTCCTGCTCGGCGAGTCGGGGACGGGCAAGGAGGTCGTCGCGCAGTCGATCCACGCCGGCTCGGCCCGGGCCGCGCGGCCGTTCGTGGCGGTGAACTGCGCGGCGATCCCGCGCGAGCTCATCGAGGCCGAGCTGTTCGGCTACGTCGGCGGCGCCTTCAGCGGCGCCCGGCGCGATGGCAGCGCGGGCAAGTTCGAGGCGGCGCGCGGCGGCACGATCTTCCTCGACGAGATCGGCGAGCTCACGCCCGCCGCGCAGGCCGCGCTCCTGCGCGCGCTGCAGGAGGGCGAGATCACGCGCGTCGGCGCCACCGGTGCCACCGCCGTCGACGTGCGCGTGATCGCCGCCACCAATCGCGACCCGCAGCAGGCGATGCACGCCGGCCTGCTGCGCGAGGACCTCTTCTACCGGCTCAACGTCCTCTCCATCGAGCTCCCGCCGCTGCGGGCACGGGCCGAGGACCTCCCGTCGCTCGTCCTCGCCTTCCTCGACGACGCCACGCGCGAGCTCGGCGCCTCCTCCATGAGCGTGAGCCGCGAGGCGATGCTCGTCCTCGAGCGCTGGCCGTGGCCGGGCAACGTGCGCGAGCTCAAGAACCTCGTGCGCCGCCTGGTCGCCCTCGCCGGCTCGCCGCTCATCGACACGCACGACCTCCCCGCCCCCATGCGCGGTGAGGGCGCGCCGGTCCCGCTCGCACCGGTGCGTGCGGTGGCGGCGCGCGACGACGTTCGGGCACCCGCGCGCGTCGCCAGTGAGCGCGCCCGCCCGGCCACCTGGCGCGTCGCCCCCGATGCGCGCGTCACAGCCGACGATGACATCGCGCGCGACAGCGGCACGCGCGCGCGCGACACGCTCCTCGCCGCGATCGCCGACGCACCGACCATGGCCGACGCCGCACGACGGCTCGGCATCACGCGCAGCACGCTCTACCGGCGCCTCGAGGCGCTCGGACTGCGGCCCGGGCGTGGCGTGCGCTGAGTGCGCTCGCGTCTCGCACCAGCCGCTGATCCACGTCGCGCACGTCACGCGCGCGCCGGGGATCGCCGCCGCTACGCCTGCGTCGCGCCGCGCCGCCGCTTGGCGGCGTACATCGCGCTGTCGGCCGCGGCCAGCGCTTCGTCCGGATAGCCACCGGGCTCGAGCCGCGCCACGCCGGCCGAGAAGCGCACCGATGGCCCGTCGCCGCGCAGCGCCTGCAGCCGGCCGCGCAGGAGCATGAGGCGTTCCTCGGTGCGCGACGCGTCGAGCCCCGGGGCCACGACCACGAACTCGTCGCCACCGTGCCGCACGATCGTGTCCTCGGGGCGGAAGCTCTCGCGCACCGCGGCCGCGAAGCGCGCCAGCACCGCGTCGCCCACCGCGTGGCCGTGCAGGTCGTTGATCCCCTTGAAGTCGTCGAGGTCGAGATAGAGGATCATCGCGCCGCCCGGCTGCGCGGCACGCAATGCGGCAGGCAACGCGCGGCGATTGGGCAGCCCGGTCAGCGCATCGCGATCGGCGAGCGTGCGCAGGCTCTCCTGCGCCGCCAGCAGCTCGGCGTTCGACGCCTCGAGCGCCCGCCGCTGGCGCGCACTCATCGCGAACACCATTCCGAGCGCGATCAACCACTCCGCCCCGGCGTCGATGGCCGAGTGCCCGGAGAGGAAGAAGCGGGCACGTTCGAGGTCGACCAGCGCCGTCGGTGCCACCGCACCGAGTTCGAGGCCGTAGGCCCACGCCGCGGCCGCCGATGTCGCGGCGCGCGTCGCGAGCCCGGCCGCCAGCCAACCGAGCAGCGAGCGCGTCTCGCCGCGCAGCGCCACCACGATCACCGGCAGGAGCACGAGCGGGATGATCGTGTGCTGCAGCACGCCGATCTGCGGGAGCGTGCGGATGAAGACGCCGCACGCCAGCGCATACGCGATGCAGGCGCCGTGCAGCCAGCGCGCGCGCGGGAGCGTCGCCCCGGGGCGTGCCACGCGCCACGCCCCCTCAGCGACCAGGAGCGCGAAGGCGAGCTTGGTCCCCATGTACGCCGCCGCCGCCACGTGGAAGGCGAGCCCCGTCGGCTGCAGCGACCAGAAGAGCACCGTCACCACCAGCGCCGCCAGGTTCAGGCACCAGGCATTGCGCCACGCGCGTCCCTCGGCCGTGCGCGCCTGCCGCGCGTAGGCCGCGAAGAAGAGCGTGATCAGGATGACCGAGGTCACCTGCACCGCGGTGCTCATCCGCCAGAGGTCGAGGTTCACAGCCCGAGTGCCTCCAGCCACGCCTCGCGCACCAGCGACGCACCGAGCGCCCCCGGTTCGTACGGGCTCCGTCGCCAGAACCAGCGTTCGCCATCCGGGGCGCTCAGCCCGCGTCCCTGCAGCGCCGCATGCACCTCGGCCACGTGCGTCCGCGGATGCGATGCGGCCACGCTGCGCAGCGCCGTGTTGAAGACGTGGAGCGTCTCGGGCGGCACCGGGATCCCGTCCCTGGGATCGGGGAAGCGTCCCAGTCCGTCGGTCGGATCGGGAAGCGTGGTGAGCACCAGCGTGAGCGCGCCGTAGCGTTCGTGGAGCAGCGTGGCGATCGCTCCCACGGCCTGCGCCGCGTCGTGCGCGATCGTCTCCAGCCGCGCGGCACTCGGGCGGCTCGTCATCGCGCTCTGCAGGTCGATCCCGCCGGCGGTGAGCGTCGCCACCGTGGGCACGTCGTCCCCATCGAGCGACAGCACCTGCCCGTCGAAGACGTCGCCGAGCGTCGCGCCGTCGTGGCTGCGGCGCAGGAGTTCGGTGGTGCCGGCGAGCGTGCGCAGATCGCGCCCGGTGAAGTCGGGCCAGAGCGCCTCGTCGTTCGCGTAGAGGAGCGACGCGGCGCCCACGGGCGGGAGCGCGCCGGCCGCGGCGTCGCGCTCGAGCGCCACCGCCACGTCGCCGCGCTTGAGTTCGAGCGATGGGGCGAGATCGCCGCCCAACCCGTCGCCCAACGCGAGGAGGCGCGCGAACTCCATGCGGTCGTACGTCAGCTGAAGAGCGACGGATCGATGCCGCGCGTGCGGAAGATGCGCGCCACCGCCTCGCCGATCTTGTTGTTCGGCGTGCTCGCGCCGGCGGTGATCCCCACCCGCACGTCGCCCGCGACCGGAAGCCATCCCGCGCGCTCCGCCTCGCCGCCGTGCGGCCCGATGGGGCGGTAGCGCACCGTCCCCGTCTCGGGGTCGATGGCCTCGGCGTCCTCCACGTGGAACGTCGCCGGCACCTGCTCGGCGCACAGCGCGGCCAGCGAGATCGTGTTGCTCGAGTTGTAGCCGCCGACGACGAGCATCACGTCCAGCGGCTCCTCGAGCAGCGCGTTGACCGCGTCCTGCCGGTCCTGCGTCGCGCTGCAGATCGTGTCGAAGGTGCGGAAGTGCGTCGCGCGGTGGGCCTCGCCGTGCGCGCGCGCCATCGCCTGCCCCACCTCCTCGCCGATCGCGAGCGACTCGCGCGCCAGCATCGTCGTCTGGTTCGCGACGCCGATGCGCTGCAGGTCGCGCGCGGGATCGAAGCCGGGCGACGCGCGGTCGGCGAACTTCGCCAGGAAGTCGTCGCGCGACCACGTCCCCTCGATGTAGTCGCAGACGAGGCGCGCCTCGGCCATGTCGCGCACGACCAGGTAGTGCGCGCCGGCGTACTTGCTCACCTGGCTCGCCGTGGCGCGCGTCTCCTCGTGGTAGTGCTTGCCGTGGATCAGCGAGGTAAAGCCGTCGCGCGCGTAGCTCTCCACGCGCTTCCAGACGTTGAGCACCGAGCCGCACGTGGTGTCGACCATGATGCAGCCGATGCCGCGGAGCGTCTCGAAGTCGTGGATCGTGACGCCGAACGCGGGGAGGATCACCACGTCCTCCGGCTGCACCATCGTGTAATCGAAGCCGCCGGCCTGGTTCGGCTGCAGGAAGTGGATCCCCATCTCCCGCAGCTTGGCGTTCACGTGCGGGTTGTGGATGATCTCGCCCGCCAGGAAGACGCGTCGCTCCGGGAACTTGGCACGCGTCTGGTAGGCGTACTCCACCGCGCGCTCCACGCCGTAGCAGAAGCCGAACTCGCGCGCGAGCCGCACCGTCACGCCGCCGGCGGCGAGCGTGTAGTCGCGGGCGCGGAGCAGGTCCACGAGGCTCCCGGCGTAGTCGCCGGTGAGCGTCTCCTGCACCTCGGCCTTGAGGCCGAAGCCCTTGCGGTAGTAGGTCGTCGCGTCGTCGGTCGGCATGCCCACAAGCTAACCGCACCCGGGAGCGCGCCCGTCCGTCACGGTGGGGTCACCGCGCCGGCCCGTCGCCGCTCCCGTCGCTGACCGGCGCCGCGAAGAGCGCCGCACCGAGCCACGGGGCGAGCGCGTACGTCACCAGCGTCTCGTATGCCCCCTGCCGGTCGATGAGCCCCGCCGTCAGGAGCCCTACCGCGCCCAGGCCGTGCTTCGTCCCCGAGGTGCGCGCCACGGCGTCCATCGCATGCCCGAGCTCCTCTCCCGCCTCGAGCCGGGCGACCACGGCGCGCGGGAGCGGCATCGCCAGCGAGCCCCCCGTCCCGAGCACCCCGCCGCGGTCGACCGCCACCGCCCAGGCGCAGCTCCGCACCGCCCCATCCGGCTCGCGAACCACGCCGCCCTCGAGCCCCACGGCGAGGTCCGCGCCCGCGGCGGCGAGCGCGCCGCGTGCGCGCGACTCGGCGCCACGGCGCGTCTCGTCGTCCCCCCACGGCTGGTCGGGGACGCCCGACGGGACGCCGACGCCGTAGACCACGGCCGCAGGCGCGCAGCGCGCGAGGACCGCCCGCACCGCCGCCACCTTCACCGGGTTCGTGGAGCCCACCGCCACCAGTCGACAGGCGGCGAGGGCATCGGCGGTGTACGGGATGGTCATGCCACGGAAACGTATCCGGGCCGTTCGGCGCTTGGTCAGGAGCCCCACGACCCGCGATCGGCCGACTCCCGGCTTGCGAGGGTCCTCCCCGGAGGTAACGTCGCCATGGCCACCGCGCTTCGCTTCCCCACTGCCCACGACACGGTGCTCGTCCCGGATCGGCAGGCGTTCATCTTCGTCGGTGATCGGCTCTGGCTCGACTTCGTCAACACCGACGATGTCGAGCTGGGCGTCCGGCGTGATGCGCTGCGCGACTTCACGACGATGCTCGACTGGCTGATGGCGGCGAACGTGATCGATCTCGATCGACGCTCGGCGGTGCTGCGACGGGCCGAGCAGCAGCCGGCCGGCGCGACCGCGGCGCTGCTCGATGCACGCCGCGTGCGCGGGGCGCTGCGCGCGCTCGCCGAGCGCGGCCTCGGCAACGTGGATGTGCGAACCGAGGCGGTGCACGAGATCAACCGCGTCCTCGGCCGCAGCGCCGGCACGCGCCGCCTCGATCCGCTCGGCGACGGACAGTACGCGCGCAGCTTCGTCGCCGGTGGCGACGCCTTCGCGGCGCTCATGATCCCGATGGTCGACGACGCGGCCGAGGCGCTCATCAACGGCGAGCTCGCGCGCGTGCGCCGCTGCAGCGACCCGCGCTGCCGTCGCGTCTTCCTCGACGGCACCAAGAACGGCCGTCGCCGCTGGTGCGACATGGCCACCTGCGGCAACCGCGCCAAGGCCGCGCGCCACCGCGCCCGCGAGAACCCGCTCCGCGGTCGCCGCACCGGCTACCAGCAGCAGAACGGGATCATCGTCTCCGTCTCGCAGACGCAGCCCTGATCGTTCCGCTCCGCTCGCCCGCGCACCGGCGCGCTCCATCATGGGGCGCGCCGGTTCCTGCGTCACGGCAGCGCGAACTGCGACCGCTTGGTGAAGCAGGGAACGGCAGGGGACGGCAGTGAAGGGCAGGG
>JALOPO010000191.1 GCA_025453855.1 Gemmatimonadaceae bacterium | reverse complement strand
GCGCTGCTGCTGCCAGACGAGGAAGAGCGCGCTCCCCGGGCGGAACTCCCAGCGCACGACCGCATTGCCGCGCAGGCTGCGGATGCGGAAGTCGGGTTCGTCGATCGTGAACGGCGTGCCGCCACCCGCCCCGTCGGCGTCGAGCGTCACGACGCCAGCATCGCGGATCGCATCGAGCGGCGCGAACTCGAAGGCGCGCGGCCGCGCGAACGACCGGAAGCCGCGCACGTGTCCCGCCGCCGCGAACGGCTGCACGAAGAGCTGCAGGCTGAGCGTGGGCGACCAGGTCCAGTCGACGCGCGTGGTGAGGTTGAGCTCGCGCCGGTCGATGATGCCGAAGACATGGCGCCGCCCGAAGGTCGCGGTGGCGGTCGGATCATCGACGGTGGCGAGGTACTGGTCGTTCTCGGTGCGGTCGACGAGCTCGGGTGAGACGCGGATGCGAAGGGCGCTCGTGGGGCGCAGGTCGGCGCCGAGGCCGATGCCGATGCCGCGCCGCCCGGTGGGATCGCCGTCGGCGTTGAGCGAGAGGTTGAGGATCGCGGCGCGCCGCGAGTCGCTCCCGAGCTCGAGCGTGGTGCGCCAGCGCTCCGGGAGCCGAGCCAGCGGGCCGCCACGCGTGAGGCGATCGTCGTAGGCGGCCGCGCTGCGCGAGACGATGAAGAACGTCGTCCAGAAGTTCGCGAACTGCGCGCTCCCCTCGATCGCGGTGCGCGTCGCGAGGCGGTCGCCCGCGAAGTTGTACGAGAACGTGTTGAACGTCCCCGCCTCCCACGAGCGGAAGGCGCGCGCGAGCCCGCGCTCTCCCTGCACGAGCGACCGGTAGAGCAGCGCCGTGCTCAGCGTGCGGAAGTCGGCGCGCTGCTGGAAGCCCAGGTCGTTCGTCTCGAAGCCCGGGCTCGTCTCCTCGTAGGTGGCCGAGCCCACCACGGTGCCCCCCGTCTTGGCGACGCTCGCCGCCACGAAGTGGCCCGGGAGCGCGGCGCGGGTCGGATCGACGCCGAGGTGGTCGGCATCGGGGCGCTGGTAGAGGCGATACGGGGCGCGCTGCAGCCGCGTGATGAAGGTGCGGTCGCCCGTGATCACGCTGCGCGACGCGACGCCGCTCACCGCCCACGTGCGGTTCGCCCACGCATGCTCGAAGTCGATCCCGGCCACCAGCGACCGCTCGGCGAGGAGCGAGGCGAAGGCGCCGGCGGCGTCGCGCGTGGCGAGCGTGGTGATTCCGCCGAAGACGGTGTTGCCGCCGCGCAGATCCTTGCGCAGTCGCAGGATGCCGTAGCCACCCGGAGGTTCGACGCGCAGCCGCGACCGCGTTCCGCTCGTGTCGAGGAGCCGCGCCGTCTCGGCGCGCGTGGCGGCGAGGAGCGCGCCCACGCTCCAGCCACCGGGCGTCTTGCCGCTCACCTTGGCCGCGCCGAGGATGCCGGTCTGCGTCGGGCGATCGACGGCGGCGATCGCCCCGCCGCCCACGCCGCGCACGGGCGCACGCCCGATGCGTCGGGTATAGAAGAAGTTGGGCGGTCCGTCATCGTTGAGCGTGCGCGTGCCGCCGAAGTTGAAGGCGTCGAAACCCTCGAGGAAGAACGGGCGCCGCTCGGGAAAGAAGACCTCGAACTGCGTGAGGTTCACGACCGCGGGATCGGCCTCCACCTGCCCGAAGTCGGGATTGACGGTCGCGCTCAGCGTGAGGTTGCGCGGGAGGCGGTAGCGGAGGTCGAGCCCCGCCGCCGCCTCGCCCGCGTTGGCGGGCGTGAGCGCCGAGACCGCGGTCGCGGGGCGCGTCGTCCCCTGCGTGCGGAGATACGGGATGAGCTCGAGCGCCGATGCACCACCGAGGTCGTCGAGTCCCGCGAGCGTGCCGAATCGCGAGACGATCCCGGGCTGGTCGGGGGGCGTGGGCGACCAGAAGCTCACCTCGCCGTCGCGCGCCACCTCGCGCGAGATGTTGAAGCCCCAGCTCCCCGGCGGGAGGTCGCCGGCGCCCGTGCGCTGCGTGCGCGAGTAGCGAAGCTGCGAGAGCGGGATCCGGAACTCGGCGATCCACCCGTCGGCCACCACCTGCGCGGCGCCGATCCAGACCGCGTCCCAGAGCGGATCCTCCTCGGTGTCGTTGAACTGGTACCAGTCGGCCTGCACGCCACGCGGGTTGAGCGCGAAGACGAACGCCGTGCGCCGGTCGCGGAAGCTGTCGATGCCGACGTTGATCCAGTCGCTGTAGATGTCCTCGGGGTCGCGGCGCGCGAGCTGCCGCCCGATCGAGTCCGGCGCGGGATCGTGGGCGTGCACGCCGATGTAGATCGCCTGCGCGTCGTGCAGCACGCGCACCTCGGTGCGGTAGCGCGACGCCTCGCCCGCGCGCGGTTCACGCTGCGTGAAGCCGCTGGCCACCGGCGCCGCGCGCCACGCCGCGTCGTCGAGGCGGCCGTCGATCACCGGGGCGCTGGTGGCGATGGTCACGGCCCGCGTCACGCGCACGCCGTCGCGCACCGCGTCCGCCGCGCGGGCCCCGGTCACCAGCGCGGCGGCCGGCGATGCGATCGAGTCGGGCGACGGCGGCGGTGCGCCCCCCTGCCCGGCTGCGTGCGACGGGAGCGCGAGGGCGAACAGGGACGGCGCGGCGAGACGCGCGACGGCGCGGAGGAGGGATCGTGACGGCACAGCCACGAAAGATCGCCGCGCCCTGCCGCACCGGACACCCCGTCGCGGTCACCACCGCGTCGTGGCGCGTCAGGGGCGCACGCGCCCGATCACGATGCTGCGCCAGCGCTCGCACCGCTTCGGCTTGCCGTTGCAGGTCGCATCCCAGTCGGCCGCGAGGGCGACGTCGGCGAAGGCGTGCGCCATCCACACCGTCTCGTCGTCCACCGGATCGACCGACGCGCTCGCGTGATCGAGCTTCTGCGGCCCGAAGTACGGGATGGGCACTGCGGCGGTCCACGTCGAGTCGAGCCGCGCGGTGGGGAGCCACTGGCCGGCGCGCAGCAGCCGACTGTGCTGCAGCCCGCGGCTGTCGGCGTACCAGACGCTGTAGCGCACCTCGTGCGCCGTCGCGCCGGTGCCGCTCACGGGGACGCGCCCGTAGACGACGACCATGTGCCCGTCGCGCGTCACCGCCAGCGCCGGGACCTCGTAGCTGAGGCGCGCGCTCGACGGCTCGGTCGTGGCGCGCCCGCCGAACTCGTCGTCGAGGAAGCCGCTCCCCGTGCCCGGCGTCGGTGCCCCGTCGGCCGCCAGCGCGAGCGGAACGCGCACCACGCGGATCGCGTAGCGCGCGGGACGCACGTTCTTCACCACGTCCGCCACCTTGCGGTAGCTGGCGAAGTAGAGGAACGCCCCGCGCCGCACGTTGTGCGTGACGAACGTGTTCGAGAACGCGCTCGGCAGCGTCACCGACGTGTGCCGGAGCGCCGTCCCGGCGACCAGCGAGGCCAGCGTGCGGAACGAGTACAGGTGGAGCGCGTCACCGGACGGTCGCGACAGCGTGGTCCACTCGCCGGGGATCGGGCCGTGGTTCATGAGCACGCGCACGCTGCCCCCCGTCTCGTCGGGATAGAGCTTGTGGCTCGCGGGGTGCGCCTCGCCGCGCGCGAGCGCCGCGAGGTCGAAGATCGTCGCCGTGGGCGTGGGCCCCTCGTGCCGGCGCACCGTGCCGTACGAGTTGTCGGCGATCACCAGCAGTCCGTGCTGCGCGGTCACGCGCGGGAAGTCCGAGTAGTTGCTCTCGGCCACGACGTACTGCCAGAAGCCGTCGCGCGGATCGTCGGTCTTGCTGACCGCGATCGCCAGGAAGCGCCGCACCGCCGGATCGGTCGCCAGGGCGATGCCATCGCCATCGTACTTCATGTCGTTGTCGCGCGCCCGCGCCACCACGATGAAGCGACGCAGCGCGCGGTCGTAGGCCACGCGCACGTCCATGAACTCGTCGATGCACGGATCCGCGCCGCGCGCGGGCGGGCACTCCGGCCCCCATGCGCCGGTGCCGATGTGCCGGTTGATCGCGTGATCGTTGCGCGTGCCGTCCTCGAGCGTGTCGCTGAGGAAGGGGGCGAACAGCTCGTTGGAGGTCGGCTGCACCTCCTCACCGCCCTTGGGCGCCAGGCGCTGGCCGGTGCGATCGAAGAAGGCCACCTCGTGATCCTGCGAGACGAGCACGAAGCGATGGCCGACGGTGAGCATCGGATCGACCCCCCAGCGATTCACGCCGGCATCGACCGCCGCGCCGATCAGCGGCGGCGAGATCGCGGCGCCGGCGGGGGCGTCGGGGCCGTCGGACGAGAGCGATCCCGTCCCGGTCGCCGGGGGCTGCCCACCCGATCCCGGGCCGTCGCCGTCATCCGCGCCGCCGATCGGACCGAGCCCCCCGGGCAGGAGCGGCACGCGTCCCCACCGACGCCCCGGTCCGGTGTCGCCGCGCAGCAGCGCGACCGCGCGATCGCGCCAGGCGATCGCCTTGAGCGTGCCGTCGGCGGCGCGCACCGCGGTCACGATCCGGTCCGGCGAGAGCGTGATCGCGGCCACCTCGCTCACGGGACCCGCGTCCCGGTCGCCGACGCGCACCAGCTCGCCGATCGCGTCGTAGGCGATGAGCTTGAGCGTGCCGTCGGACTGGCGCACCGTGACGATCGCCTGCGACGTGGCGCGCGTCGTCCGTTGCGCTCGACCTGCCACGACTCGACGAGCAGCGTGCCGTCCGCGAGGCGCCGCCCCGCGGTCACCACGCGCTCCACGTGCAGGGTGGCGAGGGCGATGTCGGTGACCTTCGTGCCGACGAGCGAGCCGCGCGCGGTGAAGACGCCGGCGGTCGAGACGTCGAGGCTGCGCAGCACCAGCGACCCGCTGGCACCGCGTGACGCGACCACCAGGCGCCCCGGCTCCAGCGTCGCGAGCAGCGGCTGTGTCGCCTTGCCGAAGTCGATGTCGCCGCGTCGGGTCACGGTGCCGCTGGTGCTGTCCACCTGCCACGCGATCAGCGTGAGCGTGCCGTCCTGCTGGATCACCGCCGTCACCGCGATCTCGCGGCGCACCGCGGCCACCGCCACGTCGAGGATCGCCCCCGCGTCGCCATCGCCCTGCCGATCGATCCACGGGCTGACCTCGAGGCGCCGCCACGCGGTCACGCGCAGTGCGCCGCCCTCGGTGCGCACCGCGGTCACCAGCTGCCCCGCGCCCATGCGCGCGGCCGCCACGCGATCGGTGACGCCGCCGGTCACGGTGCCGTGCCGCACGACACCGCCCGTCTCGCCCACGCTGTAGGCGTTCAGGTGCAGCAACCCGCCGGGGCCGCGAAACGCGGTCACGAAACGATCGGCGCGCAGCGGCACGGCCGCGATGCGCGAGGCGGGCTGACCGCCATCGTCACCGAGCCGCTCGAGGCGCCCCTGCGCCGCGATCCCCACCGGGATCGCGAGCAGGACGCCGCCCGCGACCACGCGCACCACGCCGCGGGCACCATGCAGCGGCCCGGCGACCTGTGCTCTCCAACGACCGCCCCGTTCCCGTCGATCGCGCATCGCTCCCTCCACGCCGCGAGCGCCTCGTCGCCGCGGTCACGGTCGTCGGGCACTCGGCACACCGGGAGCTGCGGCATCGCGTCGCGCGGGCGGACATCGCCTCGCGCGACGCGTCGTCACGGGAAGCCGATCGCCCGCACGTTCTCGAGCGTCAGCGGCATCACCACCGGATAGCTCCCGGGCACGTTGCGCCGGTCCTGGTGCGTGCCGTGATGCGCGTGGTTCGCCTGCCGGCTGCGCGAGGCGAAGAAGTCGCGGGGCGACTGCGGCAGCGGACGGTTCTCGGTCTCGGAGATCACCACCGAGTTGCGCAGCGTCGCGGTGCGCCCGTGGAAGCAGAAGTTCATCGCCCCCACGCGATTGCCCGCCGAGACCACGTTCGCCACGTCCTGCGAGCACTGGTACCAGACCGCCGCGTTCATGTTCTTCCACGCCGTGAAGTCGCGGAACCGTCCCGTGAAGTTCTCGCCGTCGAAGCGGAGCGCCGTCCCGGCCTCGAGCGGGTGGTAGTCGAGGCTCGTCCCCGGGTCGTTGCCCTGCGAGTGGGCGACGTTGCCGGTGAACTCGCCCATCGTGAAGCTGTTCGCGCCGTTGCGCGGATGGTGGCCGTTGCCGGTGGCCAGGTCGTACCAGTAGCCGAAGCCGTGCTCCGATCCCGCGGCGACGTTGTTCACCACGCGCGAGTTGGCGGTGGCGAACCAGAAGTTGCTCGCGCGCGTGTCGCGCCCGTCGTGCCGGTCGGGGCGCGTGCTCCCCTCGATCACGTGTTCCGGCCGCACCTGCCGCGCGAGCGCCGCCAGGTTTCCCTCGATCACGGTGCCCCGCTCGCTGCCGTCCTCCACGTAGACGCCGTGGCCGCGCACGTCGTAGACCACGTTCTCGCGCACCTGCGCCTGATGCGTGCCGTGCACGATGATCCCGCGCTGCAGCCCGTGGTGCACGCTCGAGCGGCGGACGTACGTGCCGGGGGCGTCGCCCATCAGGTGCCAGTGCACGCTGTAGCGCCCGAGCTGGCCGGGCTGCCCGAGCCGCGAGAACTCGACGTCGCTCACGCGCACCTGCGCGTCGCCGGTGAAGATCACGTGGCCGCCGAGGAGCGAATCGCGACCGAAGGCGCTCGTGACCTGCACCGTGTGCGAGAGCAGCCCCACCTCGCCCCGTTCGTCGAGCGTGATCCCGTCCACCTGCTGCAGCCGGCCGAAGTGCCGGTGCCGGAGCCCGCCCGCGAGCGTGACCTGCGCGCCGGTCACCGCGGCGATCGTCGCCTCCTCCGACTCGCGCGCATCCCAGCCCGTGGCGGTGACGACGATGCGATCGCCCGGCTCCCAGTCCACCGACCGCGCCAGCGTGAGCTGCGCGGCCCCCGCCTCCGCCGTGGCGCCCAGCTTCACCCACGAGATCCGCGGCGCGCCGTGCAGGTCTATCCGCCCGCTGCCGTGCACCCCCAGGACCTTGGTGCCCATGCCGTGCGATGGCGTGCCGCGCGCATCGCCGACGAGCCGGATGGTGGCCCGCTGCGTGAAGGGCTCGGCCTCGGTCCCGATCTCGAGCGCGCCGCCGACGAGGATCGAGGTCGCCTCCAGCGTGAGGTCGCGCCGCGCGAAGCGCAGCGTCCCGTCCACGTGCACGTCGCCCAGTGCGGCCGGCGAGCGATCGAGCGTCACCTCGATGCCGGCCGGAATGCGCACGGTCGTCCCTTCACCCGGGAGGCGTCCGCCCCACGTCGCGGGCTGCGACCACGCGCCCGCGCGCGCCGCGACGGCGGTGCCGCCAGTCGGCCCGATCCCGGCGGCCGGATCGCCGCCGGTGGGGAGCGGGTCGCCGCTGCACCCGGCCACGAGCGCCACCGTCGCGCTGGCGATGATCCAGCCGGTGAGGAGCGGCGCATGTCGCTCGACCCACCCGCCCTGCCCCTCCGCCCCATTCGCCCTCAGACGCATCGTCGCATCGCTCCGTTCGCGGTTCGAACGGTCGAGTTCGCAAGGTCGATGCCGAGCGGCCTCGAATCGCCGGCACCGGTCACGGACGGATGGGGCGCCTCGTCGGACACCGAGCGGGGGTGGGGGCACGGCTCCGCTCCGGCGTCGCGCCGGCGCTCAGGCGCGGAGCCGCAGCGCGAGCGCACCCGCGGCCACCACCGCCAGTGCCCAGATGATCAGCGTCGCCGCATGCCGTTCCATCCACGAGCGCCGCCGGATGGGTGCCGTCCGTTCCACTCGTCGCATCGTCGCCTCGCGTACGGGGTCCCGTCTCACGGCCACCGGCGGCGCCGTCGACGCATCCCCATGTCGCAAGGCCCCGCTCAGCAGGGCGACCATCGCCGCCCCCGCCAACCACAGCGCCCACTGGGCGCTCCGCTCCTCTCGCCGCCGTCCACGCATCGTCGCGTCTCCCGGTCTGTTCGGTCGAATGGATGAGTTCGCAAGGAGTGTGCCGGTCGAGGTCGCCACGAGCACGGGCGTGTGACGCGGGCACCGACCCCGCGACGCCCCGTGCACCGGCCAGCGTGCACCCGCGGTCGCGCGTAGCGCACCCGACCGATCACCGCGCGCACGCCGCCGCACGCGCGGCATCGCCCACTCCCCCATCGTGCCCGTGACGATCCGCTCCCCGCGCCGAAACATCCGCCGCCACGCCGCATCGACCGCGCCGCTGCTGGCGGCCGCATTCCTCGTGCAGGCCACCGCTCCCGCCGCCGCGACCGCCCAGTCGGGTCCCGCGACCGCGACCGCGGCGGCCACCGCCCTCTCCTTCCGCGACGTCATCGGCCGCCCCCTCGGCGCGCGCGTCACCGTGCACGCCGAGGCGATGCGCTATCTGGAGCGGCTCGGCAGCGCATCACCGCGCGTGCGGCTGCTGCGCATGGGCGAATCGTGGGAGCGACGCGCGCTCGTCGCGGCCGCCATCAGCGATCCCGCCAACATCGCCCGGCTCGATGCGATCCAGGCGACCAGCCGCCAGCTCGCGTCGCCCACCACCGAGGCGCTGCTGCGCGAGGCGCGCGCCGCCATTCCCGGCCAGCCGGCCGTGGTCTGGCTCGGCGGCTCCATCCATGGCTTCGAGCTCTCCGGCACCGAGGGCGCGCTCAAGCTCGTCGAGCACCTCGTCACGCGCAGCGATCCCGCCACGCTCGAGGTGCTGCGCAAGCTCGTGGTCATCGTCGACCCGATGCTCAATCCCGACGGGCGCGACATGTTCGCCACGTCGCACCACGACCTCACCGGCGAGACGGCCAGCGCGCTCCCCTTCGACTGGTCGCACGACTGGTCGCCGTGGCAGGCGCTCGCGTTCCGCACCGGCCACTACCACTTCGACACCAACCGCGACTGGTTCGCGCAGACCCAGCGCGAGACGCGCGAGCGCATGCCCACGCTGCACGCCTGGCGCCCGCAGGTGGTGATCGACATGCACGAGCAGGACGTCGACGGCGAGTTCTACTTCGACCCGCCCGGCGAGCCCGTGAACCCGTCGTTCCCCGCCTTCGCCTCGCGCTGGCAGGGGATCTTCGGGGCGCGCTACGCGGCCGCCTTCGACTCCGCCGGCTTCGAGTACATGACGCGCGAGCGGTACAACTACTTCTACCCCGGCTACACCGAGAGCTTCGGCTTCCACGGCGCCGTGGCCATGCTCTTCGAGCAGGGCTCCACGCGCGGGCTGCGCCTCGAGCGCGGCGATCGCACCGTGCGCACGCTCGCCCAGGCGCTCGAGCAGCAGTACGTCGCCGCGTGGACCGCGCTGCGCACCGTCGCCGACCGCCATGACGCCTTCCTCGGCGAGTACCTCGACAGCCAGCGCCAGGTGGTCACCGCCGGCGACGGCGGCATGACGTTCGTGCTCCCGATCGACCCGCAGCGCCCGGGCGTGCTGCGCGAGCTCGTCGAGACGCTCGAGCGCAACGCCATCGTCGTCGACTCGGCACCGCGCGGCGTGCGCGTCGCGAACGCGCGCGATCGCACCGGCGTCGCCGTCGGCGCGCGCGAGATCGCCGGTCCGGCCTACGTGATCCGCACCACGCAGCAGGCCGGTCGCCTCGCGCGCACGCTCCTCGAGCCCACCGTGCCGATGAACGAGGGCTTCCTCGCCCGCGCGCGCGAGTTCACCGATCGCGCCGAGAATCCGCGCTTCTACGACGTCACCGCCTGGTCGCTCCCGCTCCTCTTCGACGTGGCGGCCTTCTCCACCGCCGGCGCCGTCACGGGCGAGACCGTCCCGCGCAGTCGCACCGATGCGCGCGCCACGGTCCCGCGCGCGACGTACGCGTATCTCCTCGACGGCTCGCAGCCGGGGAGCCTCGCCGCGCTCTGGCACCTGCGCGATCGCGGCCATCGCGCGGGCGTCCTCACCACCGCCTCGCGCATCGCGGGGCGCGCCATCGGCAGCGGCGCCGTGATCGCGCGCGTGGGCCAGAACGATCGCTCGCTGCACGACGTCATCGACTCGCTCGCCGCGCGCTACGCGCTGCGCATCACGCCGGTCGGCACCGGCCTCGCCGACTCCGGCTACGCCTCGCTCGGCTCGGGCGACCACAGCGTCAACGTGCGCCCCGCCGCCATCGGCATCCTCGCCGAGGACGGCATCAACGGCTACAGCTTCGGCTTCGCCTGGTACACGCTCGATGCCCAGTACGGGATCCCGGTCACCGTCCTGCGCACGCGCTCCATCGGCGCGCTCGCGCAGCTCGCGCGCCTCGACGTGATCGTCGTCCCTGATGCACAGCCGGCGGCGCTCGCGGCGGCGCTCGGCGAGGCGGGCGTGCGTCGCCTCGAGCAGTGGGTGCGCGACGGCGGCACGCTCGTCACCATCGGCGGCGGCGGCGACTGGGCACGCGCGCAGTTCAGGCTCGCGCTGCGCAGCTGGTACGACACCGAGGCCGGCAAGGGCAAGGCCGCGATCGCCGTTCCCGGCGCCATCTACGGCGCACGACTCGACACGCGCCACTGGCTCACGAGCGGCGCGACGTCGACGCTCCCGGTGCTGCTCAACGGCACGCGGCTCTGGCTCCCGCCCAGCGACGCGCCAAGTCCGCAACGGCACGTCCTCGCCACGATCGCCGACTCGGTGCCGCTCTCCGGGCATGCCTGGAGCGAGACGCGCCAGCGCATCCGCGGTTCGGTCTTCCTCTACGAGGAGCGCGTCGGTGCGGGGCGCGTGATCGCCTTCGCCGACGATCCCAACTTCCGCGGCGTCTGGCGCGGCGCCAATCGGCTCTTCCTCAACGCGGTCGTGCTCGCACCGAGCGGTCGCGGGCCGTAAGGTTCGCGCCATGTCACCGTCCCGACCCGCGCGCGCCGATCGCGCCAGCCGGCGTGAACTCGCGCTGCTCTACGAGCACCTGCCGGCCGCCATCGCGATGTTCGCGCGACGACCCGATGGGCGGCTCGGTGTCGCCTCGGCGAATCGGCGCATGCTCGATCTCGCGCGCACGCTCGGCCTCGGCAGTGCACGCGTGCACCGTGGCGCCGCGCTCGGCGAGCTGCTCGGCACGCTCACCGGGCTGCACGATGGCGGCGCACGCGCACTGCTCGCCGGCCTCGACGAGGCGATCACGCAGCGACGGCAGACCGTCATCACGCTCGATGCGCTCGCCGACGGCGCGCTCGACCTCGCGGCCACGATCGTCCCCGTGACGGGACGCACTGGACCGCTGCGCCTCGTGCTCCTCACGTTGCGCGACATCACCGAGGAGCGCGCCGCCGCCGCGCGCCAGCGCGCGCTCGAGGAGCAGCTCGCACGCTCCGAGAAGCTCACCGCGCTCGGCACGCTCGCCGGCGGCCTCGCGCACGACTTCGGCAACGTGCTCACGGGGATCGCGGGTCATGCCGAGCTGCTGCAGCTCGACGTGGAGGGCAATCCCGGTGCCGAGGAGTCGCTCGCGCAGATCTTCGCCGGCGTGCGACGCGCGCAGGGGCTCGTGCACCAGGTGCTCGCCTTCGCGCCGGTGCGCCTCGATGCCCTGGTGCGCGAATCGCTCGCCTTCCTCGCCGGGCGCATCCCGCCCAACGTCGGCGTCACCGTCGACCAGCGCGAGAGCCCCGCGGTGCTCGGCGACGCGACGCAGCTCACCCAGGCCTTCGACAACCTCGTCACCAACGCGGTGCAGGCCATGGGCGACGAGGGCGGCACGCTCACCATCACGGTCGACACGGTGCAGCTTCCCGGCGCCGCGGTCACCGGCGGCGCGCCGGAGCGCCACGCGCGCCTCCGCATCCGCGACACCGGTCCCGGCATCCCCGCGGCGCAGCACGCGCGCATCTTCGAGCCCTTCTTCACCACCAAGGGGACGGGACGTGGCACGGGGCTCGGCCTCGCCGTCGTGCACGGCGTGATCGAGGCGCACGACGGCATGATCTCGGTGGAGAGCGAGCCGGGGCACGGCGCCTGCTTCACG
>JALOPO010000190.1 GCA_025453855.1 Gemmatimonadaceae bacterium | reverse complement strand
ATCGAGTCGCTGGTGAATCGCGAGATCTGGGCGGCGACGCCGGTGGTGACCGAGGTCATGCCGTACGCGCAGGCGGTGGCCGGCGGCGCGATGGCGCTCTTCGGCGAGAAGTACGGCGCCGAGGTGCGCGTGGTGACGATGGGGGCGTTCAGCAAGGAGCTGTGCGGCGGGACGCACGTGCGCAACACGGCGGAGATCGGCGTCTTCGTGCTGGTGGCCGAGAGCGGCGTGGCGGCCGGGGTGCGACGCGTGGAGGCGCTCACGGCGCGCGCGGCCTTCGATCACCTGCGTCGTCGCGACCAGTCGCTGGTGGAGGCGGCGGCGGTGCTCAAGGCGCCGGTCGACCAGCTCGCGGCGCGCGTGTCGGCGCTGGTGGAGGAGCGGAAGGGGCTCGAGAAGCGGCTCGCCGAGGCGATGAAGGGAGGCGGTGGCGCGCTCGCGTCGGTGCTCGCGGCGCGCGAGGATGTCGGCGGTGTGCCCGTGGTGCGCGGCCGCGTGAGCGCGCCCGACATGAAGGCGCTGCAGGCGATGGGCGACGCGCTGCGCGAGCAGCTCGGCACCGGCGTGGGCGTGCTCGCGGCGAGCCTCGACGACGGCAAGGCGGCGCTGCTGGCGGTCGTCACCGACGACCTGCGCGCGCGCGGCGTGGCCGCCGATGCCCTCGTCAGGGAGCTCGCGGCGCGCGTCGGTGGTCGCGGCGGCGGCAAGGCGCACATGGCGCAGGCAGGCATTCCCGATGCCGAGAAGGGCGCCGAGGCGCTCGCGGCGGTCCCGGCGCTGGTGCGTGCCGCGGTGGGGGCATGAGCGGGGCGCGCTGGATCGCCGCGCACGCCGCGCAGCCGCCGGCCCGGTTGCGCGCGCGACTCGATGAAGTGACCGGGAGCGGCACCGACGCGGCGGCACCGGCCGACGCGCTGGCGTTCGCGGGGCAGGAGCTTCTCGCCTCGATCCTCGCGGCGGGGACGACGGCGCGTGATGCCGCGCTGGACCTCCTCACGGCCGATGCGCTCGTCACCTACGCCTTCGAGGCCGCGGCCGACGAACCGGCGCTCATCGATCGGCGCGCGGCGGCCACCATGCGGGCGCTCGCGTCGCTCGTGAACGGGCACGACGCGCCCGCGTCCTGAGCACGCCCGCGCACGGCCGCATGATCGACGTCCACACGCACCTCCTGCCCGGCGTGGACGACGGCGCGCGCACCATCGAGCAGTCGCTCGAGGTGCTGCGCCGATTCGCGGCGGAGGGGGTGCGCTGCGTGGTCTGCACGCCGCACCTCGCGGCCAGCGAGGCGCACGTCATGCCGCCCGATCGCTATCGCGAGCGGCACTGGCGACTCGGCGAGCTCGCACCCGAGGGGCTGGTGATCCAGCGCGGGTGGGAGATCATGCTCGATCGCCCGGGTGTCGACCTCACCGCACCGTCGCTCGCACTCGGCGCATCGCACGCCGTCCTCGTCGAGTTCCCGCGCGGCACGCTGCCGAGCGGGACGACGGACGAGCTCGCGCGCCTGCGGCGAAGCGGGATCGTCCCGGTGGTGGCGCACCCCGAGCGCTACGGGCGCATGACGGTGGCGCTCGTGCGTGAATGGCGTGCGGTCGGCGCGGTGATGCAGACCGACACCGCCTACCTGCTCGGCGGCGGCGAGCGTGCCGCGCTCGCGCGCGAGCTCCTCGGCAGCGGGTTGATCGACATCCTCGCCAGCGACAATCACGGTGACACGCGCTCGCTCCCCGCGGCGCGCACCTGGCTCGAGGAGATCGGCGCGGTCGACCAGGCGCGCCTTCTCACCGAGATCAATCCCGGCGCGCTGCTCAGCGACCAGATCCTCGTGCCCGTGCCGCCGGTGCGCATCGACGAGGGGACGTTCGGGCGGCTGCGGCAGCTCGTGAAGCGACTCACCCCGCTCGGTTCCCCATCCATCCCGGAGCGTCCGTGACCGATCCCCGTGCGCACATCACCGCTGCCCTGCGCGAACTCGCCGAAACGGCGCTGCGCACCGCCGACACGATCGGCCCGCAGCTCGAGGCGGCGGCGGCGCTCGTCCGCGCGTGCGTCGACCGTGGCGGGACGCTGCTCTTCTGCGGCAACGGCGGGAGCGCCGCCGACGCGCAGCACCTCGCGACCGAGTACGTGGTGCGCTACACGCGCAACCGTCGCGCCTACCCGGCGATCGCGCTGACCACCGACACGTCGCTCATCACCGCGACCGGGAACGACTTCGGCTTCGACGACATCTTCGCGCGGCAGGTGGAGGCGATCGCGAAGCCGGGCGACCTGCTCGTCATCCACAGCACGAGCGGCAACTCGCCGAACGTGCTGCGGGCGGCGGAGGCGGCGCGGGCCCGGGGGATTCCGGTGCTCGCCTTCTCCAGCCGTGACGGCGGCAAGCTGCTCGCGCTCGCGGATGTCAACGTGGTGATCCCGACGCAGCGCACCGACCGCGCGCAGGAGCTGCACCTGAACATCGAGCACGCGATCTGCGACCTGATCGAGGCGACGCTGTGATCGACCTGCGCGGCAAGGTGGCCGTCGTCACCGGCGGTGGGCGCGGCATCGGCGCCGCGACGGCGCTGCTCCTCGCGCGCGCCGGTGCCGACGTCGCGATCGGCTACCGGACGCGCGTGGCCGAGGCCGAGGCGGTCGCCGTGCGCTGTCGCGAGGCGGGCGTGCACGCGACCACGTTCGCGGCCGACCTGGCCGCGCATGGCGCCGCCGATGCGCTCATGGCGCATGCGCGAGCGGAGCTGGGCGGCGTCGATCTCGTCGTCGCCAACGCCGGCGTCTGGCCCACCGAGGCCGTGCCCGTGGCGGCGATGAGCGATGCGCGCTGGCTCGACACGCAGGCGCACAACTGGACGGCGATGTTCCAGCTCTCGCGCGCGGCGGCGCGTGCGGTGCGCGACGGTGGGCGGCTGGTCTTCGTGTCGAGCACCGCCGGGCAGCGCGGCGAGGCCTTCCACGCCGACTACGCGGCGGCCAAGGGGGCGATGATCTCGCTCGTGAAGTCGCTCTGCGTGGAGCTCGCGCCGCGACAGGTGACGGTGAACTGCGTCGCGCCGGGGTGGGTCGACACGGAGGCGGTGGCACCGGTGATGGTCGACGGCTACCGCGCGCAGGTGGAGCGCGCGATCCCGCTCGGGCGCATGGCGAGCGCGGAGGACATCGCGGGGCCGATCGTCTTCCTCTGCAGCGACCTCGCGCGGCACTGCACGGGCGAGGTCGTGAACGTGAACGGCGGGAGCGTCCTGTGCGGATGAACGCGTGATCGCGCTCGTCTTCACCGGTGGCACGATCTCCATGCGCGTCGATGCGCAGGCTGGTGGTGCGGTGCCGGCGCTCGACGCGCGCGACATCCTGCAGGCGGCGCGCGGCATCGAGGCGCTGGCCGAGTTGCGCGTGGAGGAGTGGGGACGCTTTCCCGGCCCGCACATGGACGTGGCGCGCATGTGGGCGTTGCGTGCGCGGCTCGTGGAGCTGTGCGACGATCCCGCGATCGAGGGTGTCGTCGTCACGCACGGCACCGACACGATCGAGGAGACGGCGTACCTCGTCGCGCGCTCGGTGGCGACCGCCAAGCCGATCGTCTTCACGGGTGCAATGCGAACCCTCGGCGAGCTCGGCTGGGACGGGCCGGCGAACCTCGTCGACGCGGTGCGGGTCGCGCTGCATCCCGACGCGCGCGGCATCGGGCCGCTGCTCGTGATGAACGGGCGCGCGCATTCGGCCGTGGACGTGATGAAGGCGCACACGCACGTGCTCGATGCGTTCGAGAGCCCGCTGGTGGGCGTGGTCGCCGAGGTGGACGACGAGGGGATCGCCTTCCGTCCGGAACGGCTGGAGCGGCTCCCGGTGCTCGCGCCGGCGGAGCTCGCGACGCCGGTCGACATCGTGGGGGCGTGGGCCGGCGCCGACGGGCGGCTGCTCGATGCCGTGGCCGGCACCGCGCGCGGGGTGGTGGTGGCGGCGATGGGGCGGGGGAACGTCCCGCCGCTCATGGCGGAGGCGATCGGGCGGCTCACGGCGGCGGGAACGCCGGTGGTGGTCACCAGCCGCACCGGACGCGGGCGCGTGGGAAAGACCTATGGCTATCCCGGCGCGGGACGTCGCCTGGCGGAGCTCGGGGCGATCTTCGCGGGCGAACGGCGGCCGCTGCAGGCACGCATCGACCTCATGCTCGGGCTCGGCGCCGGACTCGATGCGGCGGCGCTGGCGGCGCTCTTCGCACCGCAGCGATTCACCCACCGGTGACAGGCACCTCTGTCCCCTCCTCGCGCGGTGTCGGGCACCTCAGGCCCCGGGGGGGACGCAGGAGCCCGGCATCGCACCGTGCTCAGGCCGCCACGGCGCTCGGCACCCGCTCCCACTGCTGGAAGCAGTCCCAGCCGAACTCGCGGGCGGCGCGGATCTGGTCCGGGAGGTCGAAGTAGTCGCGGTAGCCGACCTGTTCGGCCTTCCACGCGCAGTCCCAGACGAAGCGGAAGCGGTGCTCCTCGCCGCGGGCATCGGTCGCCGTCAGCGTCCCCGTGTAGTCGGCACAACCGCTCACGGCGGCGATCGCCACGCGATCCACCGCCAGCGTGGGCTCGGCCGACAGGAGCTGCGCCACCGTGCGCACGTGCGCAGGATCTTCACGCGCGGATTGTGGGCGCGCGCCTCGATCCGCTCCGCGTCGCCGCCGGCAGCGAACGCCGCCAGCTCGGCGCGGAAGGCCGGTGTCGCGGCCGATGCCGCGAGCATGGGTTCGAAATCGTGGATCGTCATGGGATGCAAACGTAGTCGCCACGGGCGACGAACCGGGGCCACACCGCTCCCGTCCGGCGCATTTCCTGTCACCTTTGCAGGCAGCATGCCCGCCATCGCCGACTCCTACACCGGGACCGTCCGCCTGGAGCCCCCGCGCGCCATCGTCGAGCTGGCCGAGCGCCTCGAGGGCGCCGGCCACGAAACGTGGTGCGTCGGTGGCGCCGTGCGCGACGCACTGCTCGGCGTGCCGCACCTCGACTGGGACCTCGCCACGGCCGCGCCGCCGCCGGTGGTGCGGCGCCTCTTCGCGCGCACGATCCCGGTGGGGATCGAGCACGGCACGGTGGGGGTGATCGGGAGCGACGGCCGGATGCACGAGGTCACGACCTTCCGCGCCGACGTCGAGACCGACGGGCGGCATGCCACGGTGCGTTTCGGCGTCTCCCTCGACGAGGACCTCGCCCGGCGCGACTTCACCGTGAACGCGATGGCCTGGTCGATCTCGCGGCAGCGACTCCACGATCCGTTCGACGGGCGGGGCGACCTGGCGCGCGGCGTGGTGCGTGCCGTCGGCGATCCGGCGCGCCGCATGGCCGAGGATCGCCTGCGTGCGCTGCGGGCGATCCG
>JALOPO010000189.1 GCA_025453855.1 Gemmatimonadaceae bacterium | reverse complement strand
CGCCGGGCTGATCACGGGCCCGGTGCAGCGCTACGAGCTCCCCAACCTGCACGCGCTCAACTTCCTCCTCCACGGCGCGCTCGATGGCGGCGGGACGCTCTCGCTCAAGACCGACGCGCAGGGGAAGGTCTTCTCCACCGCGCTCCTGCGCCTCGTGCTCGACGTGCCGGACGACGAGGCGCTGCGCCTCGCGCTCCCCGCTGCTTCCTGACGTTCGGAGGGACCCGTCATGACCGCCGTCGCCACCCGTTCCGCCGAGACCGTCGCCGTCGCCGACCACGCCGCGTACACGCGCATCCGCGTGGCGCGGTCGTCGGGGCTGGGCGTGATCACGCTCGCGCGCCCCGAGCGCCGCAACGCGCTCGATCGCGCCACCGCCGACGAGCTCCACGCCGCGATCCGCGCACTCGCCGCCGATCACGAGGTGCGTGTGATCGTGCTCGAGGGCGAGGGCGCCGACTTCTGCGCCGGCGCCGACCTCGCCGCGCTCGAGGCGATGCTCGACGCGGGCCCCGAGGTGCACATCGACGACGCGCGCGCGCTCGGCCGCGTCTTCGCGCAGCTGCGCGGGCTGAACAAGCCGACGGTGGCGATCGTGCGTGGTCGGGCGCTGGCCGGCGGGGCGGGGCTCGCCACCGCCTGCGACATCGTCCTCGCCGAGGAGGGGGCGACCTTCGGCTATCCGGAGGTCCGCATCGGCTTCGTGCCGGCGATGGTCATGTCGATGCTGCGCCGCGCCGTGGGCGAGAAGCGCGCGGCAGAGCTGGTGCTCACCGCGCGCGTCGTCGACGCGGCCGAGGCGGAGCGGATCGGGCTCGCCAGCCGCTGCATCCCGACGGCCAGCTTCGCCGAGGAGGTGGGGGCGACGCTCGAGCGGCTGGTCGCCTCGCCGCCGGTCTCGCTCGAGCTCACCAAGCGGCTCCTCTATCGCATCGACGACATGGACTTCGCGGCCGGGATCGCCGCCGGGATCACGACCAATGTCGAGGCGCGCGCCACCGAGGCCTTCCGCGAGGGCGTGCGCCGCTTCGTGCGCAAGGATCGCGCGTGACGCCGCTGCTGCGTGCGCAGGCGGCGCTCGCCTTCATCGGCGTGGCGCTCTTCGGCTGGAGCATCTACGCCGACGACGAGCGCGTGCGGCTGGCGGCGATCGGCACGCTGGCGGTGGCACTGGTGCTCCGCTTCGTGCGTCGCGCGGCGGCTCGGCGCAACGAGGACGCGACATGAGCCGCCTCACGAGCATCGGCGCCGCCGCCGACGTGACGCGTGTCCCTGCGGCATCGCGTCGTCGCCGCACGACGCGATGCGTCGTGGCCGCCGCGACGCTGCTCGCGCTGCACGTCGCGTCGCTCGACGCACAGCGCACCACGACGTCGGACTCCGCGCTGGCCCGGCTCCTCGCCGCACGCGTGGCGATCGGCCGCAACCCCGGCATCGCCGCGCTCCGCATCACGCCGGCGGGCGTCGAGACCGCGTACGTCGGCCGCGCCGCATCGCCCGACGGTGCGCCGATGGGGCCGCGCACCCTCTTCGAGATCGGTTCGATCACCAAGGCCATCACCGGCACGCTCCTCGCCGACGCGATCCGTCGCGGGGAGCTGCTCCCCGACCAGCCGGTCTGGCGCTGGCTCCCCGGGCTGCCGATCCCCGCCGGCGGCGACTCGATCTCGTTCCTCGACCTCGCCACGCACCGCTCGGGGATCGTCTCCTTCCCGCCCGGCTACCGCCCGCCCGATTCCGGCGATCCGTACGCGATGATCGACAGCGCCGTGGTGGCCAACGTCCTGGCCAGCGCCCCATTGCGCTTTCCGCGCGGGACGCAGGCCGAGTACTCGAACATCGGCGCAGGATTGCTCGGCCGCGCGCTCGTGACTCGCGCCCGGGCGCGCGACTACGAGTCGCTCGTGCGCACGCGCCTCGCGCAGCCACTGGGCATGGGCGCCGACTTCACCATCACGCTCACGCCGGAGCAGCAGCGACGGTTCGCGACCGGCCATCTCGCGAGCGGCGACACCACGGCACACTGGCGCATCCCGTACCTCGCCGGCGCGGGCGCGATCATCGCCTCGCTTCCCGAGATGCAGCGCCTCGCCGAAGCCTGCCTCGGCAAGGCACCGGCGCAGCTCGCGGCGTCGATCGCCGCAGCACAGCGTCCGCGACGCGACTTCCAGGGTGCGATGCGCATCGGCCTTCACTGGATCGTCTTCCCGCGCCCCGACAGCTCCGCGATCGTCTGGCACAACGGGGGCACCGGCGGCTTCCGCAGCTGGCTGGGATGCAACCGGCGCACGGGGCGCGCGGCGGTGGTGCTCACCAACGGTGACACCGGCGTCGACGACATCGGACTCCACCTCGTCGACTCCACGCTCGCGCTCCGCCCGCCGTCGGCGCGCGTGGTGCGCACCGAGGTCGCGATCGACACGCTGGTGATGGACTCGCTCGTGGGGCGCTATCGCATCTCGCCGCAGTTCGCGATCACCATCACGCGGCAGGGCCCGCGGCTCCTCGCGCAGGCCACCGACCAGCCGCAGTTCGAGCTCTTCGCGGAGTCGCGCGACCGCTGGTTCCTCAAGGTCGTGGAAGCCGCGATCGAGTTCGAGCGCGACAGCACCGGTCGCGTGACCGGCCTCGTGCTCGAGCAGGGCGGGGGACGCCCCCGCTTCGTGCGCGAGCCATGACCGGTCGCGCCGGCGAGGTGATCGATGCCGGCGCCATCCAGGCGCTGATCGCGCATCGCTATCCGTTCCTCCTCGTCGATGCGATCACGATCGAGGTGCCCGGCGAGCTCGTGGTCGGGCACAAGCAGGTGACCGGTGCCGAGTGGGCGAGTGGCGCACCCGCGCAGGGCGCGGGGGGCGTGCAGCTCGGCGTGGCGCGCGGGGTGTCGGGGCTGGTGGTGATCGAGGCGCTCGCGCAGACCAGTGCGGCGCTGATGCGCGATCTGGTCGCCACGCAGCCGGGCGCGGTGGGCTACTTCGTGGGGATGGAACGCGTGCGCCTGCGCCATCCGCCGGTCGCCGGCGACACGCTCCGTCTCGAGGTGCGACTCGCCTCGTTCCGCCGCGGCATCGCGCGCCTCGCCGGGCGCGCCACGGTCGACGGCCGTCTGGCGGCGTCGGCCCGCTTCACGACCATCCTGCGCCCGGCGGTGCGGCCGGTCGCCTGACTGCACGGGGCCGGTTCCGGGCACTGGTAGATTGCGGCATGTCCGCACGCACCCCCGGGATGCCCGAACTCCTGTCGCCCGCCGGCTCGCTCGATGCCGTGCGGGCGGCCGTGGCCAACGGGGCCGACGCCGTCTACCTCGGCGCCGAGCGCTTCAATGCGCGTGACGAGGGGGCGCAGCTCTCGCTCGACGAACTCGACGTCGCCTGCCGCACCGCCCACGCGGGCGGCGTGCGCGTCTACCTCACCCTCAACGTGCTGGTGAAGCCGGCCGAGATGGCCGACGCGCTCGACTTCCTCGGCGAGTGCATCGCCCGCGGCGTCGACGCGGCCATCGTGCAGGACATCGGCCTCGTGCGCGCCATCCAGGGCGCCTACCCCGGCTTCGAGATCCACGGCTCGACGCAGATGACGGTGCACGACGCGGCGGGCGCGCGCGTCATGCAGCAGCTCGGCCTCGAGCGTGTCGTGCTCGCGCGCGAGAACACGCTCGACGACATCCGGGCGATCCGCGCCGCGGTCCCCGCACTCGGTCTCGAGACGTTCGTGCACGGCGCGCTCTGCATCTCGTACAGCGGCCAGTGCTACATGAGCGGGATGATCAGCGAGCGCTCCGCCAACCGCGGCTCGTGCGCGCAGAGCTGTCGCAAGGACTACGTCCTCACCGACGACGACAAGGCGCTCGAGCTCGACCGCGGCTACCTGATCAGCGCCAAGGACCTCGCGGCGCACGATCACCTGGCCGAGATCGCGGCCGCCGGTGTCGGCTGCCTCAAGATCGAGGGGCGCAAGAAGAAGCCCGAGTACGTCGCCACGGTGACGAAGGGCTATCGCGGCTTCCTCGAGCGTATTGCGCGTGGCGAGACAGCGCCGCCGCCGGCCACCGAGGTCGAGCCGCTGGTGCAGATCTACAGCCGCGGCAACACCGGCGGCATGTACGGCGGTCGCGAGGGGCGCGGCTACATCACGCGCGCGCAGCCCGACAACCACGGCGTCGTGCTCGGCCGCGTGGTGAGCGTCGGCGATGGCGAGGTCGTGGTCGACATGTCGGCCCCGATCGAGCCGCGCGACGGCATCGCCTTCGAGCCGCCCGAGGGCGGGGCGATGCGCGCCGTCGGCTTCGCGGTCGATGCGGTGCGCACGGTCGGTGTGCACGACGGGGTCCATCGGCAGGCGATCGCGACGCGCCAGCGCATCCCGCTCGGATGGACCGTCGTGCGCTCGTCGCACGCACGGCTCCTCGAGCAGGCGCGCGCCTCGTATGCGGCGCTCCCGGCGGCCGTGCAGGGGCGCCGCACGCGACTCGACCTGCGCGTCTTTGGCAGCGCCGGCGGACCGCTCAAGGTCGTGGCGCGCGCCGATGACGAGGAGCTGGTCGCGCGCAGCGAGATCGCCCTCGCGCCGGCCAGCAAGCGCGTGCTCGACGTGCCGCAGCTCCGCGAGCCAGCTCGGGCGCCTTGGCGAGACGCCGTTCGTGCTCGGCGCGCTCGATGCCGCCGGGCTCGCGCCCGGCATGTTCCTCCCGGTGAGCGAACTCAATCGGGTGCGACAGGCGCTCGTCGACGAGCTCCTCGTGCGGCGCGACTGGGCGCACGACGCGATGCTCGCCGAGCGCCGCGCACGCATCGAGTCGGCCCTTGTCATCGATGCGGCGCCGGTCCTCGAGGCACAGGACGACTGGTCGCTGTCGGCCGAGGTCTTCGATCTCGACATGGCGCGCGACGCGGCCGCGCACGGCGCCACCGAGATCGTGCTCGACCCGTTCCTGCGCCACCCGACGCCGCCCGTCACGCGCGTGCGTGCCCTCGCCGACGAACTGGCCGCGGCCGGGATCGCGCTCCGCCTGCGCACGCCGACGATCGTGCGCCCGGAGGAGCGTCGCACCACCGACAAGTGGCTCGCACTCGGCCTGCCGGTGCTCACCGGTCACCTCGGGCTGGTGGCCGAGCTCGCGGCGCAGGGGCGCGACGTGCACGGCGACTACGCGCTCAACGTCTTCAACGTGCTCACCGCACGCGAGCTCTTCGCCCTCGGCGCACGGCGGCTCACGCCGAGCATCGAGCTCACGACCGAGGAGCTGCTGCAGGTCGCGGCACCGTGGGGCGGCCGCGGCTTCTCGGTGGTGCTCTACGGGCGCCCCGAGGGGATGACGATCGAGCATTGCGTCCTGTCGGCCGCCTTCGATCGCGTCCCCACCACCTGCCGCGACCTCTGCGTGCAGAAGCACGTCAACGTGAGCATCACCGATCCGGCCGGCTACACCTTCCCCGTGGCCACCGACAGCGCCTGCCGCAACCGGCTGCTGCATTCGCGGCCCGTGGAAGGCGGGGAGTACCTGCCGAAGCTGTGGCGCGGCGGCATCCGCCACGTGCGGCTGCTCTTCAACGTGCCGGGCGAGCCGGTGGGCACGGTGGTGGCCGGCTACCGCGCGATGCTCGACGCATTGGGGGAGGGCGCGCGCCCCGACGTGCACGCGGTGCGCGAGCAGCTCGGTGGCCTCTTCACGCGCGGCCACTTCGCGCGGGCCGTGTGATCGGGCGCGTGGCCCGCACCGATCGCGACCCGTTGCATCCTGGCGCTGCAGGTGGAGTCGTTCGCGCGCAACGACGCTTGGTTGCCGCCCGGAGCGTGCCTAGCGTGCGCGACATGATCCGGACCGCAGTCGCGTCGCGTCTCCTCGTGCTCGTCGCCATCGCCGGTGCATCGCTCGCCGCACAGGCGTCGGCGG
>JALOPO010000188.1 GCA_025453855.1 Gemmatimonadaceae bacterium | reverse complement strand
TCCGGCTCGTGCGACGGATGGGCGATGATGACATGCAGGATCCTCGGGTGTCGGGACGGGGCGGGGTACCGTGATGCCAGTGCAGGCGGCGCGCCACGCTGGCTGCCGCTCACACCCGCACGACACGTGACTCGTTCCGCTCCCCACACGCCACACGCCACGAGTGTCGTGCGGCGCCGTGGGCGTCGCCGAACGCGTCAGCGTCGCCGGATGACACGTGTCGCGGCGACCCCCGCGCGCGGCGATCGTCAGAACGCGAACGCGAGCGTGCTGACGGCCGTCGCGTCGATGCGCGGCGCTGACGGCCGTCGCGTCGATGCGCGGCACGTCCAGCGGGGAGCGGGCCGGGAGCCCGCCGTTGAGCGACAGGCCGCCCCCGAGCACGAGGACGAAGCGCCGCGAGGCGGCGAGGCGCCACGCGTAGCCACCCTCCACGGTGAGGCGGGTGTGGGTGTTCGGGTCGATCGACCGGTCATGGTGCAAGGGCGGGATGCACGAACGGCGGACCACGTTACATGCGCGGCCCGCCGTTCATGGTGCACCACGATGCATGAGTGCCCGCGCCCATCGCGCGCGGCGCACGCTCAGCGCGTCGCCGCCTCGCGCGACGCCGTCACGCGGAAGATCCCGCCGCTCCCGTCGTCGCTCACCAGCACGCTCCCGTCGCCGAGCACCACCAGGTCGACCGGGCGCCCCCAGCGCTTCCCCTGCGCGTCCTGCCACCCGCTGATGAAGTCCTCGTAGCTCACCGGCCTGCCGTCCTTCACGCGCACGCGGACGACCTTCGCGCCGGTGGGCTGGTCGCGGTTCCAGCTCCCATGGAACGCGACGAGGGCATCGCCGCGCCACTCGCGCGGGAGCTGCGTCGCCTTGTCCAGGAAGGTCATGCCCAGCGGCGCCGAGTGCGCCTGCATGCGGAGCGCGGGCGGGACGGTGGGCGCACAGCGCTTCGCATCGTCGAACTCGGGGTTCGGCACGCGATCGCCGTGGCAGTACGGCCAGCCGTAATCCGCGCCGTCGGCGAGGATGTTGAGCTCCTCCTGCGGCAGGTCCTGGTGGTCGGGCGTCAGGTTGTCGCGCTCGTGCTGCGTCACCCAGAGCCGCTTCGTCCCCGGATGCCACGCCATCCCCACCGCGTTCCGCAGCCCGCTCGAGAAGACGCGCCCGTTCTTCCCGTTCTCGTCGTAGACCATCACGCTCGCACGGTCGGGCGTCTTCTCGATGCAGACGTTGCACGTGCTCCCGATCGAGACGTACATGCGGCTGTCGGGGCCGAAGACGATCGACCGTGTCCAGTGCCCGCCGCCGGCGTCGTAGCGGTTGAGCGGCTCGGGCGCGCCCGTGGGGACGCCGCGCGCGTCGAGGGCGAAGCGCACCACGCCGTCGGTGTTGGCGACATGGAAGCGCCCCTTGTGGAAGGCCATGCCGTGCGGCCGGTTGAGCCCCCGCAGCACGACCGTCGCGCTGTCGGCGGTGCCGTCGCCGTTCGCGTCGCGCAGCCGCCAGATCTCGCCCGTGCGCGGGGCGCTCACGTAGACGCTCCCGTCCGGCCCGACCACCATCGCCCGCGCGCCGCGCACCTCGCCCCACTTCGTCACCGTCACGCCGCGCGGCACCGACAGCTGCCCGCCGAGCGTGCTCGCGCGTGCCGGCACCAGCCGTTGCGGCGTCGTGTCGATGACCGCCGGCGGGACCCGCTGTGCCTCTGCCATCGTCGCCAGTCCCGCGACCAGCGTCGCCATCGCCAGCATCCGTGCGTTCATCATCACCGTCGTTCCGGTTCGAGGTCTGTCGTCGTCGTGCGTCGCTGCGGTCCGGCAACAGCCCGTGGACACGGCCGTCGGGCACGGCTGGACTGCGCACGGCTGAACAGCAAAAGAAAACAGACAACTTCATTCACCTGCACGTACCGCCATCACACCCGCGCCGTGCTGCGAACCGCCGTGCGTTCGTCAGCCGTGCGCCCTTCCACCGTGCCCGACGGCCGTGTCCGAGGCGGTTCGCGATTGGTTGCGAACCACCGTGCGCCGTTCCGCCGTGCCCGTCAGGCCGTGTCCGCGGCGGTTCGCGCCGACAGCGGCGCGCTACCGGAACGACGGCCCGAGCACGATGGCGTTGAACACCAGCCGGTCGTTCGCGCGCCACCAACCGCGGAAGAGCGGATCGGCGTTGAACCCCACGAAGCTCCCGCGCCCCTGCCGCTCGCTCACCAGGAAGGTCGAGCCGCGCAGCAGCCGCTCGGTGTTGTCCACGAACGTGAAGCCGGCGCGCACCAGCGTCCCGCTCGGCGCGAAGACCGCCACGTTGCTCCCCTCCTTGCTCGGCTGCAGCACGAGGTCGCCCTCGTAGAGCACCGTCAGCCGAGGCGACTCCACGCCCGTCGCCAGCCAGTGCGTGCGGTCGAGCACCACGTCGGCGAGCAGGCCGGGGACGTACTGCGGCTGGTCCTTCGTCGCGCTCGGACTCGGCGACGGCCCCATCGCGACCGTCGCCGCATCGGCGCTGTCGGCCGCGGGCGTCGTGCGTGCCTTGCCCTTCGCGCTGTCCGCGGCCGGCTTGTCGCCCTTCCCCGACTCGCCCTTCTCGTCGGCCTCCTTCGCCTTGGCCGTCGTCAGCTCCGCCTGCGATGCCCACGCCGTCGCCCCGCCGAACGTCACCAGCACGCCGCCGTTCTGCATCCACGTCTTGAGACGCTCCGCGCCGCTCTTGCCGAGGCGCTGCGACAGCGCCCCCGCGTAGGCGTCGGGGATCACGAGCACGTTCACGGTCGGGAGCACGCGTCCCAGGCCGTCGAACGTGGTGGCGGTGAAGTCCAGGCCGTAGCGGCGATCGAAGCTCCACCACGCCGCGCCGAACGACGTCTGGCTGATCCCCTCGTCGGCGAGCATCGCCACCTTCGGCGCCACGAACGGGACGACGACGCCCGAGCCGATGCCGAACTGCCCGCCACCGCCCGTGAACGCGCTGTTCACCGCCACCGCCTGCACGCCGGCACCGAGCGCCGCCTCGGCGACCGCGCGATGCACCGTGCTGTCGTTGCGCGCCACGCGCACCACGATCGTCCCCTTCGGCCACGTGCGCCCGCCGGCGTCGATCGGCTCGGTGGCGACCATCGCCGTGACCCCCGCCTTCGCGAGCCGGATCGCGTACTTCATCACGTCCAGCCGCTCCGACGACACGAGGTACGCGCTCGTCGCGCGTGCGCCGCCCGCCACGCCGCCCACCGGTGCCAGTGCGACCACGCGCCCGTCGGGACGCACGTTCGCCTCGTCGAGCGACACCACGCTCCCGCCGGCGGCCGGCGCATCCTCGAGCCAGAACGCCTCGACGCCGAACGCGAACGGCAGCGACCAGGCGGTGATGTCGTAGAACTCGTACCCCTCGCCGTCCTCGCTCTTGCCGCGCCGCTGGTTGCGCTTCCACTTGTCCTGCTGCGTCTTCGCGAAGACCGGATCGAGCGTCGGGTTGGGCTCGAGGATCGCGCGCGCCAGCCGCCCCTGCGGCTGCGCGAGGTCGACGAGGTACGCCACGCCATCCACGCGGCGGGCACCCACATTCCCCTCGCCGTACGGATGCGCGCGCGCGAACGACGGGTTGAGGACGCGTCGCACCTCGATCCCCTGGCGCACGAGCGTCGCCACGAGATCGGTGGTGCGCGCACTGTCACGCCCGGGGACGAGGACGACGGCGCGCATCGGTCCGCGGCGTCCGTCGGCGATCGCCTCCTGCCGGAAGGCGAGCCAGTCGCGCACGCGCTCCGCGGCACGCGCGGCCGTGGTGCGGATCGTCGCCAGCGCCGCCACGTGATGCTTCACGATGCCGTCGCGATGCGTGAGGATCGTCCCGTCCTCGCGCTTCCACTTCAACCCGCGCCAGCCCCCGCCATCGGTCTCGTACGTCATCCCCGTGCCGCCGAGCAGCGACGGCCAGGTGTCGAAGTAGCCGGGATAGTAGAGGTCGAACTGGTCGCGGCTGTAGTACATCCAGCCGTGGCGATCGAAGGCCGCCGCGTTCCCCTGGCCGATCACCTCCATCCACTTGCTCGCCGTGCTGCCGAGCAACTGGTGCACCGGGCGCGCCGCGGGCGGGAAGAAGTACGTCGACGTGTGGCCATGCTGGTCGATGCTCACCATCGGCCACCAGCGGAGCATCGCCCCCTGCAGCGCGCGCACCTCGAGCTGCGTCCCCGCGATCAGGTCGCGGTTCATGTCGAAGCGGTAGTGGTTGAACCGCCCCTGGATGCTCCACGGCTCGTCGTGCTCCAGCGCGCCGCGCTCCGCGTCACCCACCGCCACCGACTTGTGCCAGACGGCGAAGCGCTCGTGGCCGTCGGGATTCGTGCTCGGGTTGAGCACCACCAGCGCGTTGTCGAGCGCCGCGGTGGTGGTCGCGTGCTCGCTCGCCACCAGCTCGTAGAGCGTGGCCGGCGCGGCGTCGAAGCCCGGCGACTCGTTGCCGTGCACGCTCTCGTGGATCCAGATCACCGCCGGCGTGCGCGCCGCCACGGCCGCGAGCTCCGCATCGGTCGCGCCGCGCGGATCGGCGAGCCGCGCGAGGTCGGCGCGGATCGCGTCCAGCCGCGCGATGTTGCGCGGGCTGCTCACGAGGAAGATGCGCATCGGCCGCCCCTCGGCCGTGCGCCCGATCTCCTCGACGCGCACCCGCTCCGGCGCCGCCTGCGCGATCGCGAGCAGTGCGCGCTCCTGCTCGTGGAACTGCCAGTTGCGCTCCCCGATCGGGACGCCGAGCAGCGAGTCGGGGCGCGGCACCCCCGCGCGATACGGCCCCTCGGCGAAGAAGGTGAAGCCGCGATCGTCGCGGCCGACCAGGGTGTCGCGCTGCTGCGCACGGGCCTGCGTGGCGACACAGGCGAGACCCACCAGCGCGGCGCCGACCACACGGCGGCCACGGGTCACTCGGAAAGGACTCGGCATCACTCGATCGGACGGGTCACTCGGAAAGGACTCGGCATCACTCGATCGGGAGGCGGTGGAGACGACGGTCGCCCGAAGATACCGCCCCGTCCGGGACACGGCACGCGGGGGCCAGCGGAGATCGCGAGGCGAAACCGCGTCAGCACGGAGACACGGTGAACGGCCGGAGGACGGAGCCGCGCTCCGCCGCTGCCGTCGTGGCGCTCGGAACGACGAATGCAGCCGGAGCCCATCAAGACACTGCTTGCGCTGGTCCCGCGTGCACGACAGCCCCTCCACGCGGACCCCTCCGTCCTCCGGTCGTTCTCCGCGCCTCCGTGCTGACGCGGGTGCCGTTCCCCGCGCGCGTCAGAACTCGATCTGCGTCCCCATCTCAACGACACGATTGGGCGGGATCCCGAAGAACGCCGTCGCCGAGCGCGCGTTGCGCATCATGAGGATGAAGATCCGCTTCCGCCACCGCGCCATGTGCGTCGGCCCGGTG
>JALOPO010000187.1 GCA_025453855.1 Gemmatimonadaceae bacterium | reverse complement strand
GACGACGCTCGTGGTCGCGCTGGTGGTGCACGCGCACCTGCCGTCGCGCGCGGGGCTGCGCGACGTCGAGGCCGCGTCGCCCGCACCGCGTGCGGCCTCTGCACCCATCCGCCAGCTCACCTACCTCAAGGCCGCGCCCGGCGAGGTGGACAACCTCGCCCGCTTCATCGAGGCCAACTGGTTCGCGATGGATGCGAAGGCGAAGGCCGCCGGCCACCTCGAGGGCTACGAGCTGCGGCGCGCCACGCCGTCCGACACGGCCTGGGACCTGCTCGAGATCGCGACCTACCGCGACTCGGCGCAGTTCGCGCGCATCGACTCACTCTTCCGCACCGTGTACCGACCCGCGCACCGCACGGTGCTCCTCGACGGCAAGGGGCTGCGCGAACTCGGGCGCATCGTCGGGAGCGTGACGACGCGACGCGTGGCGGGGAGCGTGGAGTGATCACGGCGTCACGCGATGCACGCCGCGACGTGCACGCACCCGTGCCGAAGGCGAGCGTGAACTGCGGCAGGTCGACGCCGAGCACGCCGCCGGGGCTCGTGAGGACGCCCGACGACGTGTCCGTCCGCGAAGGCTCCCTTCAGCGTTGCGGCACGCCGCTCTCTGGCCCCCAGCCGTGAAGCACCTCGCGCAACCTGCGCATGCCGAGGCGAATGCGCGACTTGACCGTGCCCAACGGCTCGCCCGACTGCGCCGCGATGTCGGCGTGCGTGAGGCCGTCGAAGAACGCAAGCTCGATCGCGTGCCGCTGGGCAGCTGGCAGCTCGGCAAGCGATGCACGCACCGCCGTCGCAAGCGCGCGTCGCTCCGCGACGATGTCGGGTGTCGCGGCAGGGTCGACGTCGGCCGGACCGGTCGCCTCTTCGTCGAGGAACGTGTGTGAAACCCTCGTGAGGCGCCGTGCCAGTCGGCGGCGTGATCGCAGCACGTCGAGCGCGCGCGAACGCGTGACCATGACGAACCAGGTCGCCACGCTACCGCGCGCGGGATCGTATCGCCGAAGGTCACGCCAGCACTGGCTGAAGGTGGCAGCCACGACGTCCTCGGCCTCGCCGCTCTCCCGCACGATGGCATGCGCGAGTGAAAGGAGTGTCGCCGCGTGCCGATCGAACAACATCCCCACGGCCGTCTCGTCGCCACCGATCGCGCGCGCGACGAGGAGCTCATCAGGCGGCTCGCCCTGCGCGATCGGCGACTCCGGAGTGCGCGCGTCGGAGACGAATCGGGGCGACGCAGTACTCGATGACACGACACGCCTCATCAGTCGACGTGCCGCCACGTGCCAAGGTATCGCGGCGTCTCGGTCGGTCGCGCGGAACCACCCGCGGGCTCGAGCGTGAGCGCGCACTGTGCGACCAGGCCGAGGGCACGCACGGCGTCGGGCACGTCGAGCACGGTCGCGACGCGCCCGTCCGGCCCGACCGAAAAGACACCCATGGACTCCGGGGCACGGTTCCGTGCGATCGCCCAGAGTTGGTACGTGCGTCCGTCGGGTGCGCGCGAGAGGGCGTGCGCCGTCACGACGTAGAGGTGGCGCGTGTGATTCCAGTAGACGCGGAGTGCGGGTGTCGCGTGCCGGCCCGCACCGGCTGGGAACAGCGACACGCCGTGCACCTCCGGCCCTTGCATGGCATCAACGACGGCGGCGTCGTCCCCGGCTGGCTGCGGCGCGCCGCGCTGGCGCACCGCACCGGAGGACGCGTGCTCGACCATGCGCCGTGCCGACAGCTCCGCCGCCGTCGTCCACCACGCCACGCTACCCAGGGCGGCGAGCGCGAGCGACGCGGCGGCCACGATCCAACCAGCCATCGCCACAGCGCGCGTGCGTCGCGATGCCACGCGATGGTCGCGCAGTACGCGCGCCCGGAGCGCATCGGACCGGATGCCAGCCGACGCGAGCGGCGGCAGTCCTCGCGCGAGCACGGCGACGAGGTCGCGGTAGTCCGCCACGACAGCTCGACAGGGAGCGCAGTCGCGCAGGTGTCGATCGACGTCGCGTGCCTCGTCACCGTCGAGGGCGCCGAGAACGTAGGCGGCGGCGTTCGCTGCGACGTCGTGCACGGTGGAACGGGGTGACGAGGAGCGAGGCATCCGATCGGGACGAGAGTCACGGCGCCTCGCGAGCCATGCGTCGCGGGGCGCGTCCAGATACGCCGTCGCGCACCTGTCGGATCACCGGGCGCCGGGATGCGGACGGCGCAGCACGGGGGCAGCATGGCGCTGTGATCCGGCGAGCGCGTCGTGACGTAGAGCGGTCGCGTCGACAGCGACGCCGTTCCGCCGACCTTGCTCCCTCATCACCAGCATCATCGCCACATGCGCCGCGCACCGACGTTCCATCGCTTCGTGTCCGCCATCTGCGGGCTGACGCTCACGTTGACCGCCTGCGAGTCGTCCGACTCGGTGGTGGCTCCCGCCGCCGTCCGTGCCTCGCTGACGAGCACGGCGCCGCTCGCTCCCACACCGCGGGGCGCTCCATTCACTGGCGAGGCCGTGTTCGAGGGTGTCTTCCTCGCAGGCGGACCCGTTGCCGCCCTGCTGCCGGAGTACGCGGCGGCGTTCGATCGAGCCCGTCGCGAGCTCCGTGGCGCATCCACGCCCGTCCCCGGAGAGGAACGTCGACTCGCCGAGGCGCGTCGGAAGGTGGTGCAGATGATCCGCGACCGTGAGCCGGCGTTCCTCGATGCCTTCGCCGTCGAGATGCAGAGCGGCGACCCCGTGCGTGTCCGTGCCGCCGTGGATCGTGGCGGCGAACTCATGCGGACCATCGCCGCCGCGCACGCGCCACAGGCGGCCGGCGATGGGCCGATGACGTCCGAGATCCGACGCGATGCCGGCACCTGCGTCGTGGCAAACCTCGCCGTCGCCGTGAACATCGCCGTCGCGGTGAACATCGTAGGTGCCGTGCAGATCGTGCTGTACATCGCGCACGTCGTCTATGCCGACCAGACACTGCCCGAGGTTCCGTATGCGCGCGTCTTCGCGTCGTTGCCCTCCCTGCACGCCGACGAATTCATCGCGCAGGTGACGACGGCTCTCGCGTCGCGCTGACCCGTGCCTGGAACTCTGGACGTCCACGGCCGTCGCGAGCTCGCGACGGCCGGTGTGGCGATGGTCGTCGTGCTCTCGTGGACGGGCATCGCGCTCGCGGCCATCCTTCCCGTGCTGCCGTTCAGTCCCGTCACCACGCGTGTGCGCGCTCCCGCCGTCGTCCGCGCGGTGCTGCCGGAAGGCTGGGCGTTCTTCACGCGCGACGCCCGCGAAGCGCGGATGTTCGTGCGGGCCTGGCGAGGCGGAGCATGGGTACCGCTCACGCGCGCGCCACATGGCGAGCCGCGCAACCGATTCGGCTTCGATCGCACCTCACGCGCACAGGGCGTCGAGGCGGGGCTGCTGCTCGCTCGGGTGCCGTCGGGCGCGTGGCGCGCGTGTCGCGGTACCGACGCGGCGTGTGCCACGGCGGCCGGCGCCGCGCTGTCGCTCCGGAACACCTCGCCGTCGCCCACGCTCTGCGGTGACATCATGGTCGTGATGCGGCCGCCCGTGCCATGGGCGTGGAGTCGGCTCATGGAGGAGACGGGCATGCGTGCACACGCGCTGCGCGTGCGCGTCACATGCTGACTGTGTCGGCTGACGTCGTGCGGGTGCCCGGCATAGGGGCGCTGGCGCATCTGGGCGCCCGTGCGCGACGGTGGGCCCTGGCGGTCACGCCGTGGACGCCACGACTCGGCGTGGCTCGCACGCTCATCGCGGCGTCCACCGCGCTCACGCTCGCACTCAGTCCGTCGGACGCGATCTTCCGGCCGGCGAGTGGCATCCCCGTGGCGCCCCTGTGCGCCGGCATCGCACGCGCCACCCTCTTCTGTGTGCTCGAGCCGCTGTCGCTCGCCACTGGACGATGGGTCGCGGTCGCGCTGGCCGCGGTCGTCGCATCCGGGTGGCGACCACGAATCACGGCGGTGCCCCACTGGTGGCTGAGCTGGAGCCTGATCGCGTCCGGCCTCGTCGTCGATGGCGGCGACCATGCGGCGGCGGTGCTCACGTTCCTCCTCATTCCGATCACCATCACCGATCCGCGACGCTGGCACTGGGAGGATGCGCCCGACGCGCCTGCCGACACCCGCCACATCGTGCGCTCGCTCGTGGCTCGTTCGTCGCTGGTGGTGACGCGGGTGCAGGTGTGCGGGATCTACTTCCACGCCGCAGCCGGCAAGCTGCTCGTCGAGAGCTGGCGTGACGGCACCGCCGCGTACTACTGGCTCCTCGATCCGCAGTTCGGTGCGCCGGGCTACCTACGGCCGCTGGTCCGGACGATCGTGCAGCACCCTCTCGGCGTGGCGGCGATCACGTGGGGCGCGATCGCGCTCGAGTTCGCGCTGGCCGCGGCGCTGATCTCCGCGCCTCGCTGGCGCCGACCGCTCATGCTCGCGGGCCTTGCCTTCCACACGGCGATCGCCGTCGTCAACGGCCTACCCAGTTTCGCGCTGGCCATGAGCGCCGCGCTGGTGCTGTATCTCGGCGGCGTGTCGAAGGCGCGTGACCGGCCATGAGCCCGCTCGCGGCGAGCGGCACTGACGCGAGGAGGAAAGGGACAGCCAGCCGTCCGGCACTACGTGACGCCGATCCACCGCCACACCGTCACCGCCATGAGCAGCGTCACCGCCACGCTCGCCGCGGTGAGCACCAGCCCCACCCGCACGAACTCGCGCGTCGTGAAC
>JALOPO010000186.1 GCA_025453855.1 Gemmatimonadaceae bacterium | reverse complement strand
TGGGTGGCGATGGCCGAACGGCTCGCTGGTCAGGAAGCCGGGCGCGGCGCGCAGGTCGCGGCGGCCTGACCGGGCGCGCCACGCGCGCAGGACACGCGAGGAATTCGCCCGACTTGCCCGCGTCGCCGGCCGGTGGATGATCAGGATGACACGTGGCCGGACCAGTCCCCCACGGGCCCATCACCTTCATCCCCACCGGCGCCCATGACGCTCCACACCGATCATCCGCACGTCCACGGCCCCGCCTGCGGCCACACCGCGGTGCGCCACGATGGCCATGTGGATTACCTGCACGACGGCCACCTGCACTCGGTGACCGCCGCCGGCGTCGAGGAGCACACGCTGGCCATCGACGGCGTGAATCCGGCGGCCTGCACGCCGACGCATGCCTGCGGCGGCCACGACACTGCGCATGTCCACGGCGCCGGCTGCGGCCACGATGCGGTCCCGCATGGCGACCACGTGGACTACCTCGTGAACGGCCACCTGCACCATCCCCACGGGAGCCATTGCGACGACCACGGCCCGCTGGTCACCGCCTGATCGGGTCCGGGCGGCGCCACCGGGTTGGCGGCCGCGCCCGGTCCGGCTAGGTTATGGGGCTCGCCGGGAGGCTCAGCTCCGTCCGGCATCAACTTTCCAGACGAGATCCAGGCCATGAAGGACGGCGTTCATCCCGAGTATCACCCGGTGATCTTCAAGGACGCCTCGTCGGGCTTCGCCTTCCTCACGCGTTCGACGATGTCGAGCGAGCAGAAGATGGCGTGGACCGACGGGCGTGAGTATCCGGTCATCACCATGGAAATCACGAGCCACTCGCACCCGTACTACACGGGGCAGCAGCGCCTCGTCGACACGCAGGGCCGCGTCGACCGCTTCAAGAAGCGCTACGCACGCTGAGCGAGCCGCACCGCCGGACGACACCGCCCCCGATGCCGCATGGCGTCGGGGGCGGTGTCGCATTCGTGCGCTCCTGCACGCGCGCCGCGCGCCGTGCGACACGAGCGTGCCGCCGTCGTCAGGCCGCGAGGCAGCCGTCACAGCGGCCGAAGAGCATCACCGCGTGGCCATCGAGCTTGAAGCCGGTCGGGGCGAGCTTCTCGATGTCGCCCGGGCAGCCATGCACCTCGTAGACGCGGTCGCAGCCGCGGCAGTGGAAGTGGTGGTGATGGCCGAGGTGCGCGCGCTCGTAGCGCGGCGGCTCGCCCGGCACGTCGACGGTGATGATCTCGCCATCGTCGGCCATCGCCTTGATCGTCCGGTAGACGGTCGCGATCCCGATCGACGGCACGTGCAGGCGCGCGGCGTCGAGGAGCTCGCCGGGCGAGAGCGGGCGCCCCTGTTCCTCGAAGACCTGCCGGATGGCGGCCCGCTGCCGCGTGTTCCGTTCCATGACGCCTCATCCCCCTGCCGAGCGGCAGTATGTGAGAATACATTCTCGCAAGCGACACGCACGAGTCTATTGAGAATGCAGTGAGAATGGTAGCGACCCCGGTCGCGGGGCGGCACCGTCACTGCCCCACGAGCCTGCCATGATGCCCGCTCCCGCCGCGCCGCCCGCCGGGCGCCTCCCCGTGACCGTCCTCTCCGGCTTCCTCGGCGCCGGCAAGACGTCGCTCCTGCAGCACGTCCTCGCCAACCGTGCGGGGCGGCGGGTGGCGGTAATCGTGAACGACATGAGCGAGATCAACATCGACGCCGCCCTCGTGCGCGGCGGCGAGGCGGCGCTCGATCGCGTGGAGGAGCGGCTGGTCGAGATGACCAACGGCTGCATCTGCTGCACGCTGCGCGAGGACCTGCTGATCGAGGTCGGGCGTCTCGCGCGCGAGGGACGCTTCGACTACCTGCTCATCGAGAGCACCGGGATCAGCGAGCCGATGCCGGTGGCGGCGACCTTCACCTTCGCCGACGAGGAGGGGCGCTCGCTGGGCGACGTGGCGCGGCTGGACACGATGGTCACCGTGGTCGATGCGCCGCGCTTCCTGCACGACTTCCAGTCGCGCGACGACCTGCGCGATCGACCCGCACTGGGCGCCGACATCGAGGACGAGCGCACGATCGCCGACCTCCTCGCCGACCAGGTGGAGTTCGCCGACGTGCTCGTGCTCAACAAGGTCGACCTCGTGTCGGCGGCCGAGCGTGCGGAGCTGGCGGCGATCCTCCGTCGCTTCAACACCGAGGCGCGCATCGTCGAGGCGACGCACGGGCGCGTGCCGCTGGACGCGGTGCTCGACACGCAGCGCTTCGACTTCGCGCGGGCCGAGCGGGCGCCGGGGTGGGCGAAGGCGCTGGCCGACGAGCAGCTGCCCGAGACCGAGGAGTACGGCATCGGGAGCTTCGTCTATCGGGCGCGCCGTCCGTTCCATCCGGCGCGGCTCCTCGCGACGCTCTCGCAGGACACGCCCGGGCTGCTGCGCAGCAAGGGGTTCTGCTGGATCGCGACGCGCCCCGACGTGGTGGGCGCCTGGGCGCAGGCGGGGCCGAGCGTGACGCTCCAGGCCGCGGGGATCTGGTTCGCGGCGCGCGATCCGGTGGCCGATCCGCTCGCGCCGGAGGAGGCCGCGGAGCTCGAGCGGCTGCAGGATCGGTGGCACCCCGACTGGGGGGATCGGCGCCAGGAGCTGGTCTTCATCGGACAGTCGCTCGATCGCGCGGCGCTGGTCTCGCGGCTCGATGCGGCGCTGCTCACGCCGAGCGAGCTGGCGCTCGGTCCGGACGGCTGGCTGTCGTTCGAGGATCCGCTCCCGCCGTGGGAGGTGCACCTCGACGACGCACTCGTGGAGGCGGTCGACGGGCGCGACGAGGAGGGCGACGCGTCGCACGGCTGACGCGGCGCGACACGCGGGGGCCGTTCCGGGTCGCGCTACGTTGCGCGCATGCTGACGCGATCGCTGCTCGCGGGCGTCGCGTGTGCGCTGCTGGGGGCGTGCACCGGCCCCGACTTCCGGGGGGTGGTGCTCGAGCCACCCGAGCCGGCACCCGCGCTGGCGCTCGCCGACTCGAACGGGACGGTCCTCGACCTCGCCGGCGAGCGCGGGAAGGTGGTGCTCGTCTTCTTCGGCTACACGCACTGTCCCGACATCTGCCCCACCACGCTGGCCGACTGGCGCAAGGCGAAGGGGCTGCTGGGCGACGAGGCGCGTGCGGTGCGCTGGCTCTTCGTGACGGTCGATCCGGAGCGCGACACCCCGCAGCTCGCGCACCGGTACGCGGCGCGCTTCGATCGCGACTTCCGCGGGTTGAGCGGGACCCCGGACCAGGTGCGCGCCGCGATGGCGGCGTGGAAGATCGGGAGCGTGCGCGATGCCGGTGGCACCGACAGCAGCTACACGGTGTCCCATCCGTCGGTCGTCTTCGTGCTCGATCGCGAGGGGCGCGTTCGGCTGCTGCACCGGCAGGGGATGCCGCCGTCGGCGATCGCGGCCGACATCCGGGCGCTGCTCTGACCCGGTCGCGACGAGCGCTCGCCGCGTCGTCGCCCGCCCGATCACCTCGTTCACTCGCCCGCCTCATGCCGCCATCCCATCTCGTCGCTCCGTGCCACGCCACACCCGCGCGTAGCGCGCGCACCGCAGGGCGCACGTGGCGCGCGCCACGTCGCGCGGTGCGCTCCCTGTGGTGCGCGGCGCTGCTCGCGGCGTGCGCCGAGCCGGCCGAAGCGCCGCCGCCCGGGCCGTGGATGCGTCCGGGGCTGGTGGGGGAGATGAGTGCGGCCTACTTCACGGTGCCGAATGCGGGTTCCGACACGCTGCGGCTGACGGGCGTGGAGATCGACGCCGCCGCGCACGCGAGCTTCCATCGCACCATCGATTCGGCCGGGACGGCGCGCATGGTGGCGCAGGACACGATCGCGATCGCGCCCCGCGACAGCGCCGTGCTGGCGCCGCGCGGGCTGCACGTGATGGCGCACGGACTGCGCGTGCCGCTGGCGGCGGGCGACACGGTGGTGATCCGCGTCTTCACGTCGCGGCGCGACACGCTGCTCGTGCGTGCGGCGGTGCGCGAGTGAGTGGTGCGCGAGTGAGCGGTGCGCGCGTGAGCGCTGTGCGTGCGGGCGATGCGCGCGCGCCCGGTGCGCGGCGCGCGGTCGTCGTGGCGTTGGTGGTGCTCGGCACCGCGGCGGCGACGTGGGTTGCCTGGCCGCGGCCGGCGGCGCACCTGCGCGTGGAGCGCGGCGGCACCGCGTACCTCGTCGATGCGCTCGGTCGCACGACGGCGCTCCCGGAGACGGTCCACGTCGCGGCGCGCGGTCGCGGGACGACGGTGCGCGTGGAGAATCGAGACACCACGTGGCAGCAGCTCGGGCTCTTCGGCGCGGCGGCGGGGACGACGCGGGACTTCACGGTGCCCGAACGCGGGCGCTATGCCGGCTACTGCTCGGCGCACCGGTCGCGGGGGCGGCTGGTGTACGTCGTCGAGTAGTGCGTTCGGGAACGGGTGCGGCGCTTCGCGCCTGAACTGCGGGGCGCTGCGCGCCGAGTTTCGGAGTTCGGGAGTTCAGGAGGACCGCCAGGCACCCCAGTGACACCGCTGTACTCCCGAACTCCCGAACTCCGAAGCGCCCCAGCAGCCATTCAGAACTGCTTCGCCAGCTCGAGCACGAACGCCTGGCGCCCCGAGGACGACCCGGGATTCGGGAGCTTCCACCCGGTGATGACGACGAGGTGGTTCGGGAGGTTGAACTGCAGCGCCGGGATCGCGGCGGCGAGATCGTGGGTGCCGGAGTACCAGTCGCCGATGAGACTCAGCCAGGGCACCACGGGCTGCTCGACGCCGACCATGATCGAGGTCTTGGTGCTGCCGAACTGCTGGCGCGTGCCCCAGCTCGGACCCACGGTGAGCCGCGTACGGCGCAGCGGGTCGCGGAAGGGGAGCTTCACGGAGGCGTGCCCGTAGAGCCACTGCCCGGTGCCGCGATCGTCGAGCGACTGCAGCACCATCGCGCCGCCGGTGGC
>JALOPO010000185.1 GCA_025453855.1 Gemmatimonadaceae bacterium | reverse complement strand
CGGCGCGTCGAACCCGACGAGCGCCGCGCCCAGATCGTCGAGGCGGCCTTCCGCGAGTTCGGCGAGAAGGGCTTCGACGCCGCGCGCCTCGACGATGTCGCCCGACGCGCCGGCATCGCCAAGGGAACCATCTACCTCCACTTCACCGACAAGACGGCGCTCTTCCGCGACGTCCTCGTGCACGTCATCACGCGCCGCATCGAGGCGCTCGAGGCCGAGCCCCATCTCGCCGACCCGCGCGCCGACTTCGTGCGCGTCGTCCGCGCCTTCTGGGACTACCTCTGCACCGACGAGTTCCCGGTCATGCACCGCCTCGCCATGAGCGTGCTCCCACGATTCCCCGACCTCGCGCAGTTCTTCCACGAGAACGCCGGCGGCCGCATGCGGCGTATCCTCGCCACGCACATCGACGCCATGGTGCGCGCGGGCCACTGGCGTGACGCCGACCCCATGGAAGCCGCCTCGATGCTGCAGCGACTCCTCCTGCAGACCGCGACCTTCCGCACCATCCCCGGTGGCTGGGACGCGATCCGCATCACCGATGCCGAGCACGCGCTCGATCGCATCCTCGTCTTCCTCGAGGCCGCGATGCGCCCCGATACCGCGCCCACCCATGGCTGACCGTCACCCGCGCGCGCGCCGCGCTGTTCGGCACCGCATCGCGCGCACCGTCCTGCTCCTCGTCGCGCCGCTGGCCGTCGTCCCGCTCGCCGCGCAGGACCGTGCGCCCGTCGCGCTCACGCTCGGCGAGGCCGCGCGCCTCGCCGCGCGACAGGGCGCGGCCGCCCAGGCGGCGCAGCTCCGCGTCACGCAGGCCGAGTCGCGCGTGGCGCAGCGCCGCGCCGACCTCCTCCCGCAGGTCAACGGCGCCGTGCAGGTCGCCGATCGCACCTTCAACAGCGCGACGCTCGGCATCGACATCCCCGCGCCGCCGGGCCAGCCACCGTTCTTCAATCCCGATGGCGAGGTGCTCGGGCCCGTCCCCACGAGCGACGTGCGCGGAACCATCCGCCAGACGCTGCTCGATCCCGCCGTGCTCGCGCGACTGCGCGCCGCGCGCGGCCAGGTGGCGGCCAGCGCCGCCGACGTGGCGACCAACGAGCTGCAGGTCGCCGCGCAGGCGGGGCAGGCCTACATCCAGGCGCAGCGTGCCGAGCGCATCCTCGCCGCGCGCGGGGCCGACAGCGTGCTCGCGGCGGCGCTGCTCACCATCGCGCAGAACCAGTTGCGCGCCGGCACCGGCGTGGTGCTCGACGTCACGCGCGCGCAGTCGCAGCTGAGCGCGATCCGCGCGCAGCTCATCGCCGCGCGCAACGATCGCGACAAGTCGCAGCTCGCGCTGCGCCGAGCGCTCAACCTCCCGCTCGACCAGCCGGTGATCACCGCCGACTCGCTCGATGCGGCCGAGGAGCTCGCGGTCGCCGATGTCGCGACGGCCGTGGATGCGGCGATCCGCACGCGCCCGGAGGTGCGCGCCCTGACGGCGCAGGCGCAGGCCGCACGACTCGCCGAGATCGCGGTGCAGGCCGAACGCTGGCCGTCGCTCGGCCTCGTCGCCGACAACGGCTTCATCGGCGGCGGGCGCACCTTCGGCAACCTGCTCAACACCTACGCGTGGGGCGTGCAGCTCTCCGTCCCGGTCTTCGATGGCGCGCGTCGCGAGGCGCGCATCCGCGAGCAGGAGGCGGTGCAGCGCGAGCTCGAGCTGCGGCGCGGCGATGCGGCGGCGCAGGTCGCGACCGAGCTGCGCAGCGCGCTCCTCGACGCCGACGCGGCACGCGAGCAGGTCGCGGCGGCGCGCGAGCGCGTCGCCCTCGCCGAGCAGGAGGTGGCGCAGGCCCGCTCGCGCTTCACCGCCGGCGTGACCGGCAACCTGGACGTCACGCAGGCGCTGCTCTCGCTGAGCACCGCCCGCACCCAGTTCGTCGACGCGCTCGCCGCGCGCCAGCAGGCGCGCCTCGCCGTTGCCCGTGCGCAGGGCACCATCACCGCCCTTCGCTGATCCGCAGGAGTCGACCATGGCCACGAGCACGCAGACCCCCGAGACGACGTACACGACCCCGAGCGCCACGCCCGGCGACGCACCCGGCACGCCCGTGCCCACCGCGCCGGCTCCCGCCGCCAGGAAGCGCGGCCCGCTCCTCCCGATCCTCGCCGTGCTGGTGCTCGCCGGCGGTGCGTGGGGCGTGCGGAGCTGGCGCTTCGCCGCGGCGCACGAGAGCACCGACAACGCGACCATCGACGGGCACGTGATCCCGGTGGTGGCGAAGGTCGGCGGCTTCGTGACGGCGATCGGTGCGGGCGACAACGCGCGCGTGGCGGCCGGTGCGCTGCTCGTGCGGCTCGACGATCGCGACTATGCGGTGCGGCTGCGGCAGGCCGAGGCGGAGCTGCAGGCGGCGCAGGCGACGGCGGGGGTGCGGGGGGCGCCGGGGCAGGCCGGCGCGCTGGTCGCGAATGCCGAATCGCAGCAGGCGGCGAGCGCGGCGAACGTGCTCGCGGCGCGCGCCACCTACGACAAGGCACGCAGCGACCTCGCACGCTACGAGGAGCTCGCGCGCACGAACGTCGTCAGTCAGCAGCAGGTGGATGCCGCGCGCGCCGCGATGCTCGCCGCGCAGGCGCAGCTCTCGGCGGTGCAGCGGCAGACGGCGGCGGCGGGGGCGCAGGTCGGCAATGCGGTGGCCGGCGTGTCGCTCGCGCGCGCGCGGCTCGAGGGGGCGGCAGCGGCGCGCGACAACGCGGCGCTGCAGCTCTCGTACGCCACGGTCACCGCACCGGTGGCCGGCACGGTGAGCCGACGCCTCGTCGAGGTCGGGCAGCTCGTGCAGCCGGGGCAGACGCTGCTCAGCATCACCGCCGACACGGGGCTCTTCGTGACTGCCAACTTCAAGGAGACACAGCTCGACCGGCTGCGCGTGGGCCAGCGCGTGACGTTGACGGTCGACGCCTACGACGAGGCCGGGATCGAGGGGGTGGTGGAGAGCCTGAGCGCCGCCACCGGCTCGCGCTTCGCGCTCCTCCCGCCCGACAACGCGAGCGGCAACTTCACCAAGGTCGTGCAGCGCGTGCCGGTGCGCATCCGCATCACGAAGGGGCTCGACGCCGACCGCCCGCTGCGCGTGGGACTGAGCGTCGTGGCGCACGTGGCCACGAAGTAACGCCCGCGCGCCCGGAGCAGGAGCCGCCATGGCCGCCACCGCCGTCCCGGCCGCGCCGCGCACCGTCACCGCGGTCGACCCGTACGCGAACCGCTACTGGATCGCCTTCTCGGTGACGCTGGCGGCGGTGCTCGAGCTCATCGACACCTCGATCGTCAACGTCGCGATCCCCCACATGATGGGGAACCTCGGCGCGACGCTCGACGAGATCGCGTGGGTGAGCACCGGCTACATCATCGCCAACGTGATCGTGATCCCGATGTCGAGCTGGCTCGCCGGGTGGTTCGGGCGCCGCCGCTACCTGACGATCTCGATCCTCATCTTCGTCGTCTCGAGCTTCATGTGCGGCGCGAGCACGGGGCTCTGGGAGCTCGTCATCTGGCGCGTGATTCAGGGGCTCGGCGGCGGCGCGCTGCTGAGCACCGCGCAGGCCACGCTCTTCGAGGCCTTCCCGCCGGACGAAGTGGGGATGGGGCAGGCGATCTTCGGCATGGGGGTGATGGTCGGCCCCACGCTCGGCCCCACGCTCGGCGGCTGGATCATCGACAACTACGACTGGCCCTGGATCTTCTACATCAACGTCCCGCTCGGCCTCGTCGCGGCGGCGCTGGTGTGGGCCTTCGTGCGCGACTCGCGCCTTGGCCACAAGGCGACGAGGGTCGACGGCTGGGGGATCCTCTTCCTCGCCGTCGGCATCGGCGCGCTGCAGTGGCTCCTCGAGCGCGGCGAGCGCAACGACTGGTTCCAGAGCGGCTTCATCGTCGTCCTCGCGGTGACGAGCGTCGTCTCGCTGGCGGCATTCATCTGGCGGCAGCTCACCTTCGAGCAGCCGATCGTGAACCTGCGCGTGCTGCGCAGCCGCCAGCTCGCGACCGGCGTGGCGATGGCGAGCGTCCTCGGCTTCGCGCTCTACGGCTCGGTCTTCGTGCTCCCGATCTTCCTGCAGCAGCTCCACGGCTTCACGGCGTGGCAGACGGGGCAGGTCATCTTTCCCGGCGCGATCGCGAGCGCGGTGACGATGGCCGTCGTCGGGCGCAATGCGAACCGCATCGACGCGCGCTACACGATCGTCGCCGGCTCGCTGGTCTTCTTCGCCTGCATGTGGCAGCTGTCGCAGCTCTCGCCCGACGCGGGGGCGGACGACGTCTTCTGGCCGCTCATCCTGCGCGGCTTCGGGCTGGGGCTGATCTTCGTCCCGCTCACCAACGCGAGCATGGCCGATCTCGGCCCGCGCGACGTCCCGCAGGGCACCGCGCTCTTCAACCTCACGCGCCAGCTCGGCGGCTCGGTGGGGATCGCGCTCCTCGCCACGCTGCTCACGCGCTTCCAGCTCGAGGCGCGTGCGACGCTGGTCACGCATCTCTCGAGCGGCGACGCGGCGGTGACGCAGCGCCTCGACCAGCTCACGCGGGCCATGATCTCGCGCGGCGGCGACCCGGTGGCGGCGGCACAGCAGGCGACCGCGGTCAGGCGAGCGTGCTCGCCTTCTCGCGTCTCTACCTGATCAGTGGCATCGTCCTGTGCGCGGCGCTCCCGCTGCTGCTGCTCTGGCGCACGGGGCGCAACAGGTCGGCGGCGGGGATGGCCGACCTGCACTGAGTCGCGCGGGACGGCGCACGCTGCGGCCGCGGCCGCACGCCCCGTCACGCGCGGGAACGAGGCACGACACCAGACGCCGGGGGTGACGATGGCACGGGTGATGATGCACGAGGGCGCACCGATGGTCTTCCCGGCGGCGCGCGCGGTCGACCGCCGTCGCGCGCCGGCGGTGCGCGGCCAGCCGCGGCTCTGGATCCGCGCCGAGGGCGCCGCGATCGCCATCGCCGCCTTCGCGGCCTGGGTGCAGCTCACCGGGCGTCCGGGGCTCTTCGCGCTCCTCTTCCTC
>JALOPO010000184.1 GCA_025453855.1 Gemmatimonadaceae bacterium | reverse complement strand
CTTCACCTTGAACACGTGGTTCTCGATGATGAGCGTGAGGAAGTAGCGCAGCATCTTCTCGGTCACGTCGAAGTCGGCGATCACGCCGTCCTTCAGCGGGCGCACCGCGATGATGCCGTCGGGCGTGCGGCCGAGCATGCGCTTCGCCTCGAGCCCGACCCCCTTGATCTTCTTGGTGTCGCGATCGATCGCCACCACCGAGGGCTCGTTCAGGACGATCCCCTCCCCCTTCACGTAGATGAGGGTGTTGGCGGTGCCGAGGTCGACCGCGATGGCGTTCGCGGGGAAGAGCGAGCCGGACTTGAAGGGCCAGGTAAACGGCATCTATGGCGGGAAGGCCCGGTCGCGCGGGCCGGGCCGGAGGGTCACGAGGAAAGGCAAGAGTTTGTCCCGCAACAACCTACATGAAGCGTCCGGATGCGGGCAGGGGACGGGGCCGGCAGCCCGCGGCCACCCCCCGTCCCCCGCTACGCAATTGACGCGCCCGGCAGCCGGCCACCCGCGCCGGCGCCCGACCGCGCCGTCACTCCACGAACTGCGCCGGCTCGTGGTACTCGAGCCCGAACGACTCGGCCACCGCGCGGTAGGTGCACTTCCCGCCGGTCATGTTCAGCCCCTTGAGCAGCGCCGGGCTCGCCGCCAGCGCACGCTTCCAGCCATGCCCCGCCAGCTGCATCACGTACGGATACGTGGCGTTGGTGAGCGCCAGCGTCGACGTGCGCGGCACGCCGCCGGGCATGTTCGCGACGCCGTAGTGGATCACGCCGTCCACCACGTACGTCGGGTTCTCGTGCGTCGTCGCCTTGATCGTCTCCACGCAGCCACCCTGGTCCACCGCCACGTCCACGATCACCGCGCCGGGGCGCATGCGCTTCAGGTCATCGCGCCGGATGAGCTTCGGCGCCTTCGCCCCCGGGATCAGCACGCCGCCGATGACGAGGTCCGCGGTGCTGATCTGCTCCAGGATGTTGTGGCGATTGCTGTGGATCAGCTGCACGTTCGCCGGCATCACGTCGCTCAGGTAGCGCAGCCGCTCCAGCGAGAGGTCGAGGATCGTGACCTTGGCCCCCATCCCCGCCGCCATCTTCGCCGCGTTCGTCCCCACCACGCCGCCGCCGAGGATCACCACCTTCGCCGGCGGAACGCCCGGCACGCCGCCCAGCAGCACGCCGCGACCGCCGTAGAGCTTCTCGAGGTACTTGGCGCCTTCCTGCACCGCCATCCGCCCCGCCACCTCGCTCATCGGCGTGAGCAGCGGGAGCTCGCGCGACGGCAGCTCCACCGTCTCGTACGCGATGCACGTCGCCCCGCTCTGCGCGTGCGCGCGCGTGAGCGGCTCGTCGGCGGCGAAGTGGAAGTAGGTGAACAGCACCAGGTCGGGACGCAGGTGCGGCCATTCGGCGGCGATCGGCTCCTTCACCTTCAGCAGCAGCTCCGCGCTCCGCCACGTGCTCGCGGCGTCGGGGGCGATGCGCGCCCCCACGGCGGTGTAGTCGGCGTCGCTGAAGCCGCTGCCCTCGCCGGCACCGGTCTCGATGGTCACCTCGTGGCCGGACGCGACGAGCGCCTCGGCGCCCGCCGGGACGAGCGCCACGCGGTTCTCGTTCGTCTTGATCTCCTTCGGGACGGCGATCTTCATGGGTCGATGCGTGCGATGAGGGGGAGGGCCTCGTCGCGCAGCGTGCTCACGCGCGCGTGGGACCGAGGCTCAGGGTGTAGGTGCGCGCCGGATCGAGATACTCGGCGCAGGCGGCGCGCACCTGGGCCGGCGTGATCGCGTCGAGCTCCGCGAGCAGCTCCGACAGCGACTTGTACGGTTCGTCGTAGAGGGCCACGCCGGCGGCGCGATAGAGGCGCGCCGAGAGGCCGTCGAGCGAGAGCACCGTCTGCCCCTTCAGCTGGTTGATGCCGGTCATGATCTCGGCCTCGTCCATCGCGCCGCCGGCCACCGCCGCCATCTCCTCGCGCACCACGCGCAGCGCGGCCTCGCCCTGCTCGGGATTGGTCGCGAGGTAGACGCCGTGCTGCCCCGTGTCGGCCTGCGTGTTGCTGAAGGCGTAGACCGCGTAGGCCAGCCCGAGGTCCTCGCGCACCCGCTGGAAGAGGCGCGAACTCATCCCGCCCCCCAGCAGCGTGCTCGCCACGGCCAGCGCCTGGCGATCGGGCGCATCGTGGCGCGGGGCGTGCCCGCCGAGCACGATGTGTACCTGCGTCGCATCACGGCGCCGGACGTGCGACTGCCCGAGCACCGGCATGACCGGCACCGGTGCGACGGGCGGCGGGAGCGTCCCGGCGGGCTGTGCGGCCCACCCCGTGCGCTCGAGCGCCTCGAGCAGCGCCTCGTGCGTCACGCTCCCGACGGCCGCCACCACGACCTGGCCCGGGCGATACGCACGCTCGTGCCGCGCCCGCAGCTGCGCCGCGGTGATCGACGACACCGTCTCCTTGGTGCCGAGGATCGAGAAGCCGTACGGATGTCCGGGAAACATCGCCGCCGCGTGCAGGTCGAACACCACGTCGTCGGGCGTGTCGTCGACCATCGCGATCTCCTCGAGGATCACCTTGCGCTCGAGCGCCAGGTCGGCCTCGCGGAGCTGCGGCGCGAAGACGAGCTCCCCGATCACGTCGCAGGCCTGCACGAGGTGCTCGTCGAGCACGCGCGCCTGGTAGCTCGTGTGCTCGCGCGTGGTGTACGCGTCGAGCGAGCCGCCGAGCACCTCGAGCGCGAGCGCGAGCTCCCGCGCCGTGTGGCGCGCGGTCCCCTTGAACACCATGTGCTCGAGCAGGTGGGCGATTCCCATCTCCTCGGGCGCCTCGTGCATCGACCCGCTCCGCACCCACGCCCCGAATGCAACCGACCGCACTCCCGGAACGGATTCCGAGAGCACGGTCAGCCCATTCGCCAGCACGGTGCGCATGACGCCCTGCTCGGGCGTCACCGCCAGTCCCGTCACGAGCGGCGCCGGCCCTCGCCGCGCCCACCGCGGCGCTCGCCCCGCTCCGGACGCTCGCCGCCCTCGCCCGCCGCGGCACCGGCCGTCTCCTCCGGCACCTCGTCGACCGTTCCCTCGGGCTTCGGCTCGAGCGCCTTCATGCTCAGGCGGAGCCGCCCGCGCTCGTCGCGGTCGATCAGCTTCACGCGCACGCGCTCGCCCTTCTTGACCACGTCCTCGGTCTTCTCCACGCGGCCGTGCTTGAGCTCCGAGATGTGGAGCAGCGCCTCGGTCCCGGGCATGATCTCGACGAAGGCGCCGAAGGCCGTGATGCTCTTCACCGTGCCCTCGTAGACATCGCCCACGATCGGCTCGGCGGTGATCGCGCGCACCATCTGCTTGGCGCGCTCCATCGCCTCGCCGCCCACGGCGGCGATGGTGACGAGCCCCGAATCGTCGACCGTGATCTCGGCGCCCGTCTCCTCCTGGATGCCGCGGATCGTCTTCCCCTTCGGGCCGATCAGGTCGCCGATCTTCTCCGGGCTGATCGTCACCGTCACGATGCGCGGCGCGTAGTTCGACAGGTCGGCACGCGGCTCGGCGAGCGCCTTCTTCATCTCGCCGAGGATGTGCAGGCGCCCCTGGCGCGCCTGCTCGAGCGCCTCGGTCATGATGCGCAGGTCGAGCCCCTCGATCTTGATGTCCATCTGGATCGAGGTGATCCCCTGCTCCGTCCCGGCGACCTTGAAGTCCATGTCGCCGAGGTGGTCCTCGGTACCGAGGATGTCGGTGAGGATCGCGTAGCGGTCGCCTTCCTTGATGAGCCCCATCGCCACGCCGGCCACCGCCGCCTTCATCGGCACGCCGGCATCGAAGAGCGCCAGCGAGCCGCCGCAGACCGAGGCCATCGAGCTCGAGCCGTTCGACTCCAGCACGTCGCTGACGATGCGGATCGTGTACGGGAACTCCTCGAACGCCGGGAGCACGCCCTGCAGCGCGCGCTCGGCCAGGTTGCCGTGGCCGATCTCGCGGCGGCTCGTGCCGCGCACCGGGCGCACCTCGCCGGTGCTGAACGGCGGGAAGTTGTAGTGGAGCATGAACGACTTCGTCTGCTCCTGCGCGTCGTCGATGCTGTCGAGGCGCTGCACGTCGTTGGCCGTGCCGAGCGTGGCCGTGACGAGCGCCTGCGTCTGCCCGCGCGTGAAGAGCGACGAGCCGTGCGCGCGCGGCAGGAGGCCCGTGTCGATCGAGATCGCACGCACCTCGGTCGAGCTGCGCCCGTCGACGCGCTTCTTCGTGTCGAGCACCTGCGAGCGGAGCGCGGTGTACTCGAGGTCCCCGAGGACCGACCCCGCCGCCTTGCCGGTGTCCGGGAACTCGGCCAGCACCTGCGCGGCGACCTCCTTCTTGATCGCCTCCACCGCCTCGATGCGCGCGTGCTTGTCGGCCTGGTTGAGCGCCTGCGCGATGCGATCCTTGGCAAGGGCCGTCGCGCGCGCGACCACCGCCGCGTCGGGCTCCGACTTCGTCCACGCCATCTTCGGGGTGCGCCCCGCCTTGGCGAGGAGCTCCTCCTGCGTGCCGATCAGGTCGCGCACCCCCTTGTGCGCCACCGTGAGCGCCTCGACCATGTCGGCCTCGCTCACCTCGAGCGCGCCACCCTCGACCATCACGATCGAGTCGCTTGAGCCCGCGACCTGCTGGAAGGTCGGGTTGAGCACCCACTTCCCCTGGATGCGTCCCACGCGCACGCCGGCGATCGGGGCGAGGAACGGCACCTTGCTCGCGTTCAGCGCATAGCTCGTGGCCACCAGCCCGAGCACGTCGGCGTCGTTCTCCTGGTCGGCGGAGATCACGTAGACGAAGACCTGCACCTCGTTCTTGAACCCCTCGGGGAAGAGCGGGCGGATCGAGCGGTCGATGATGCGCGCCGACAGGATCTCGCCGTCGGAGGGGCGCGTCTCGCGCTTGATGTAACCGCCCGGGATCTTCCCCGCGGCGTAGGTCTTCTCGCGGTACTCGACCGTGAGCGGGAAGAACGGGAGCGTGCTCTGGCTGTCGCTCACCGTCACCGTGGCGAGCACCATCGTGTCGCCGAAGGTCACGAGGGCGCTGCCGGCGGCCTGCTTGGCCATGCGCCCGGTCTCGATCACGAGCTTGCGGCCGGCGAAGGTCTTCTCGATCCGCTGCATCATTGCGCGTTCTGCTCTGCGTATGGAAATGGCAAGAGCGCGCGGGTGCGATGGTGCGCCCGCGCGCTCACGACGTGTGGCTGCGACTCAGTAGCGGAGGCCAAGGTCGGCGATGACCTTGCGATACCCCTCGAGGTCCGTCCGCTTGAGATAGTCGAGCAGGCGGCGACGCTTGCCGACCATCTTCAGCAGGCCACGACGGCCATGATGGTCCTTGTGGTGCGTCTTGAAGTGCCCGGTGAGGTAGTTGATCCGCTCGGTGAGCACCGCGATCTGCACCGTCGTCGACCCGGTGTCGGTCCCGTGCGTCCCGTACTTCTCGATCGTAGCAGCCTTGTCGAAAGCCATCGCTGTGTGTCTCACCCCGCCGGTCTGGCGGGGGCTAAATCGTTGATCCGTCGAAGCCTAGAACAATAGCCCCGGCGGGCGCGGGTGTAAAGGCGGGGCCACGATGCCGCACCGACCCCACGCATGCGCCCCCGCTCAGCGCCGCAACCAGCCCAGCAGCATCTCGCCCAACCGGCCGAGGTCGTTCACCGTCGTCAGCACCAGCAGCACCACCACGAACGCCACCCCCACGTACAGGATCGCGTTCTTCACGCGCGGCGCGAGCGGCCGCCCGATCGCCGTCTCGACCACGTTCAGGATGATCTGTCCCCCGTCGAGCACCGGGACCGGGAGCAGGTTGAGCACCGCGATGTTCACGCTGATCAGCGCCAGCAACGCCAGCACCCCCTCCAGCCCGCCGACACGCGCCGTCTGCACCGAGGCCTGCGCGATGAGCAGCGGCCCGCCCAGGTTGCGCGCCGAGACCTCGCCGCTGAAGAGCCCGCCCAGCACCGCGAAGGTGTTCGTCACGTGCGACCAGCTCTCGCGCCACCCCTCGCCGAGCGCCTCCCCCACGCCGACGCGATCGCGCACCACCGTCGGCGCCGGCGCCGCCCCGAGGCGCGCCACCCGCCGCGGCCGCCCCGTGCGCGGATTCGTGTCGACCACGATCGTCGGGCGCACCGACACCGTGCGCGCCTCGCCACCGCGGACGTACGACACCGCGATCGGCCGTCCCGAGGTGTCGGGCTGCACCCGTCGCGGGAGCTCGTCCCAGCGACGGATCGCCACGCCATCGAGCGCCGTGATGCTGTCGCCCTTCGCGAGCCCGGCCTGCGCGGC
>JALOPO010000183.1 GCA_025453855.1 Gemmatimonadaceae bacterium | reverse complement strand
CCTGCTGAACACCGCGGTGCAGCCGTACAACGAGAGCATCTTCTTCTGCCTCTTCGCGATCACGGTCGCGCTCTACCTGCGCTGGTACGACGCTCCATCGTGGGGGCGGGCGCTGCTCGTGGGCGTGGTGGGCGGCGTCGGGATCCTGACGCGCGAAAGCCTCCTCGCCCCGCTGGTCGCGCTGGCGGCACTCGCGCCGCTCGTCGTTCCGCGCGCCCGCGCCCGGGCAGCCGTGCAGGGTGGGACGATGGTGGTGGCCGCCGCGCTCGTGATCCTGCCATGGTCGCTGCACAACAGTGCCCAGCTCGGGACCACCGTGCCGGTCTCCGCGATCAGCGGGTCGGTGCTCGGGATGGGCAACAACGCATGCACGGCGGCAGAGCCGCTCGGCCAGCCGTTCTACGGCGACAATCCGTGCCCGGCGCTCGACAGTGCGCGAGCGGCGCCGCTCGCGGCGCTGTCGGCGCAGGGGCTGCCGTACATGGTGGCCTTCGATCGGGCGACCGGTGCTGCCGGCGCGGCGTTCATCACCGCCCACCCGACCGACTACGTGCGGCTCTCGCTGCGACGTGCGTGGACGACGTTCCTGCCCAAGCATCCGCGCCAGCCGCTCGGTGTCGCGCAGACCGCCATCCTCGCGGCCTACATCGCGGTCACCGTGATCCCGGGCGTCGTGGCACTTGCCCTGCTCGCGCGGCGCGGCGTGCGCGAGGCGTGGATGCTCGGGCTCACGTTCCTGGCGATGTACGCGCCGCTGGTGCTGATCTTCGTGAGCCACGACCACCGATTCCGCGTCGGCATGGACGTGGTGGCCGCCTGCGGCGCCGGTGCCGCGTGGGCATGGGTCGCTCGGCGGATGCTCGGGCGTCCCGTGGCCGCCGCCGTGCGCGGCTGACCACGGGACGCGGTCGTCAGCGCGCCGCCCCGGTCGCGCCGTACTGCGCGTCGATCCACGCGCGATAGCTGCCATCCATCACGCCGCGCCACCACGGTTCGTTGGCGAGGAACCAGTCGACCGTGCGCGCGAGGCCGGTGGACAGCGTCTCGCGCGGCGTCCATCCCGTCTCCGCCGTCAGCTTGTCGGGCGCGATCGCATACCGTCGATCATGCCCCGGGCGGTCGGCGACGTACGTGATCAGCGTGGTCGACGCGGCGCCCGCCGAGGCGGGACTCGCGGGGAAGCGCCCCGCGAGCGCGGCGTCGGCACGAAGCCGGTCGTCCACGAGCGCGCAGACGGTGCGCACGATGTCGATGTTGGCCGCCTCGGCGCGCCCCCCGACGTTGTAGACCTCGCCCACGCGCCCCCGGGCGAGCACGGCGTCGATGGCGCGCGCGTGATCCTCCACGTAGAGCCAGTCGCGCACGTTGCGGCCGTCACCGTAGACCGGGATCGCGCGTCCCAGCAGCACGTTGACGATGAGCAGCGGGATGAGTTTCTCGGGGAAGTGCCAGGGACCGTAGTTGTTCGAGCAGTTCGTCGTGGTGACGGGGAGCCCGTACGTGTGATGGTAGGCACGCACCAGATGGTCGGACGCGGCCTTGGAAGCCGAGTAGGGCGAGTTCGGCGCATACGGCGTCGTCTCGACGAACGGCGGGTCGTCGAACGACAGCGATCCGTACACCTCGTCGGTGCTGACGTGATGGAAGCGTGCCCGGTCGCGCGGGACGCGCTGCTCCTCGAGCCACACCTGTCGCGCCGCCTTGAGCAGCTCGTGCGTTCCCATGATGTTCGTCTGCAGGAACGCATCGGGGCCGAGGATCGAGCGGTCGACGTGCGACTCGGCGGCGAAGTGCACCACCGTGTCGAGCGCGTGACGACGCAGGAGGTCGGCCGCGAGCCCTTCGGTGCCGATGTCGCCATGCACGAAGGTGAAGCGCGGATCTGCATCGAGCGCGGCAAGGTTGGCGCGATTGCCGGCGTAGGTGAGCGCATCGAGCACGACGATGCGCGACGACGGGTGCGCGGCGTGCCAGTAATGCACGAAGTTGGCGCCGATGAAGCCGGCGCCGCCGGTCACGAGAAGGTCAGCCATCGGTCGGTTCCGCGAGCATGGATCTGAGGGACGCGCGCCAGTGCGCGCGGGGCACGCCGAGTCGCGCGGGGAGGTCGCCGACGTCGAGCAGGCTGAAGCCCGGACGCCGTGCGGCCTGCGGGAACGCCGCCGTGTCGATCGGTTCGACGGCGGGCATCGTCGCGAGGCGCCGCGCCGCCACGCCCTCCTCGGCGATCGCGACGGCGAAGTCGTACCACGAGGCGACGCCCGCATCGCACCAGTGCGCGATGCCCGAGATGTCGCCGCGCCCGGCCGCCGCCCAGACGAGCGAGGCCAGCGAGCCGGTCCAGGTGGGCGCCCCCACCTGATCGGCGACGACGCGCACCGCGCCACGCTCGTGCATCAGGCGCAGCATCGTGTGCACGAAGTTCCTGCCGCGTGCCCCGTAGACCCACGAGGTGCGCACGACGAGCACGTCGGCGTGGGCCTCGAGCGCTCCGACCTCGCCAGCGCGCTTTGTGGCGCCGTACACGTTGAGGGGTGCGGTTGCATCGTCCGGCCGGTACGGTCGCGACGCGCGCCCGTCGAAGACGTAGTCGGTGGAGACGTGCACGAGCCGCGCCCCGCACGCCCGCGCCGCGCGCGCCAGGTGCGCGGGCCCGGCCGCGTTCACGGCGTGCGCGCGCTCGCGATCCTGTTCGGCGGCGTCCACGGCGGTGTAGGCGGCGGCATTCAGGATGACGTCGGGACGGTGCGCGTCGATCACGGCGTCGACGCGCGAGCGGTCGGCGATGTCGAGATCGGCACTCGTGAGCGCGATGCAGGTACCGTCACGCGGCGCACTTGCGACGAGGGCGCGCCCCAGCTGTCCGGCCGCCCCGACGATCACTGCGCGCATCAGGGATACGTCTCGGCGTCGGCGAGGCCGGGGGCCGCCGCGTCCTTGGGCGACAGGACGAGCGCGGCCGGGTCGCGCTCGGGCCAGTCGATCGCGAGCGAGGGGCAGTTCCAGCGCACCGATCGTTCGCCTGTGGGGTCGTAGCGATCGGTGACCTTGTAGATGACGTCCGCTCGCTCTGAGAGCACGAGGAAGCCGTGCGCGAAGCCGGGCGGGACCCACAGCTGCCGGTGCGACTCGTCGTCGAGCTCGACGCCGCACCACCGTCCGAAGGTCGGCGATGCGCGACGGAGGTCCACGGCCACGTCCCAGATGCGGCCGCGCGCGCAGCGCACGAGCTTGCCCTGCGCATGCGTGAGCTGGTAGTGAAGCCCGCGAAGCGTGCCGCGCACCGAGCGGCTGTGATTGTCCTGCACGAACGTCGGCAGCGTCGGGAGCCCGCCGATGCTCGCATCCTTCCACGTCTCGACGAAGAAGCCGCGCGCATCGCCGAAGCTTCGCGGCTCGAGCAGGAGGAGATCGGGGATCGCCAGCGGCGTGACGTTCACGCGGAGGCCTCCGATGCCACCAGGTCGAGCAGATAGCGGCCGTACGCATTCTTGCCCAGCGGCGTCGCCAGCCGCACGACGGCGTCGCCGGAGATCCAGCCGAGCCGCCACGCGATCTCCTCGGGCGCCGCGACCTTGAGCCCCTGGCGTGCCTCGATCGTCTCGATGAACTGGCCGGCCTGCAGGAGCGTCTCGTGGGAGCCGGTGTCGAGCCACGCGGTGCCACGACCCAGCACGCTCACGTGCAGTCGCCCCGCCTCGAGGTAGACACGATTCAGGTCGGTGATCTCGAGTTCGCCCCGCGGTGACGGCCGCAGCGTGGCCGCCACGTCGCTCGCATCGCCGTCGTAGAAATAGAGCCCGGTGACCGCGAAGTTCGACTTTGGCTCGGCCGGCTTCTCCTCGATGCTCGACGCCCGACCTTCCGCGTCGAATGCCACCACGCCGTAGCTGCGCGGATCGCGCACGCGATAGGCGAAGACCGTCGCGCCATCTCGCCGTGCATCGGCCTCGCGCAGCGTGGCGTGCAGGTCGTGTCCGTGGAAGATGTTGTCGCCGAGCACGAGGCACGACGGCTGGCCGGCCACGAAGTCGCGTCCGATCAGGTAGGCCTGGGCGAGCCCTCCGGGTTCGGGCTGGACGGCATACCGAATGGCCATGCCCCACTGCGCACCGTCGCCGAGCAGCCGCGCGAAGAGCGGTGCGTCATGCGGCGTCGTGATCACGAGCACGTCGCGGATCCCCGCCAGCATGAGGGTGCTGAGCGGGTAGTAGATCATCGGCTTGTCGTAGACCGGCAGGAGCTGCTTGCTGACGACGTGCGTGACCGGATAGAGGCGCGTTCCGGAGCCGCCGGCGAGGATGATCCCGCGGCGCGAACTGGCGATCGACATGGCGTGGAGCAGGAGGATCGGGAGGAGCCGTACACGGCCGCCGGGAATGTACGGGTGCCGCTGCCCGCCCCACATGGGGCGCCGGCGGGTGGCTCGGCATGGTGACAGCCCGCCGATCGCCAGACGCCGGGACCGCAGCCGCGTCACCGGCGGGACGCGTCCGGTGCGTGGGCGTGCGGGGCACGATGCCCGTGCCTCGCGCTCGTGCACACGTCCGCCTCACCGCGCGCCCGCCGCGCCCTATCTTGCGCAGTTCGTTCACCGGGCGCGTCGCGCCCTTCACGCTTCCGCGCGCCACGCGTCGTGCGCCCGCCTGTGGTCCCCATGTCCAACACCATCACCACCCCCCGCCCCGCCCTCACCCAGTTCGGCGACGAGGAGCTCATGTTCCGCGACGCCGTGGCCGGGTTCGCCGCCGACGACGTCGCCCCG
>JALOPO010000182.1 GCA_025453855.1 Gemmatimonadaceae bacterium | reverse complement strand
GACGCTGGTGAGCTACCTCACGCCGTCGCTCGCGACGGCGGGGCTCTACAAGGGGCTCGCCGACTGCAAGGCGACGATCGAGCGCTGGCGCGGCATCGAAGAGTCGAACGGGGAGCGCGCCTCGCTGGCGTCGCTGATCCAGGAGCAGGCCGCGGGGCTCGAGCTGGCGAGCGCCGAGCCGGCGTGGACGATGGACGAGGCGCCGCGGCAGGTGGAGCGCGGCAGGTGGAGCGCGTGCGCCAGCGGCTGCTCGAGGTGGAGCAGAGCTTCATCGCGGTCGGGCTGCACGTCGTGGGGCGGCCGCCCGCGGCGGCGGAGCGCATCGACACGCTGCTGGCGATGGCGAGCGTGGGGCGCCCCGACGTGGAGCTCCCGCCGTTCGCGGAGAGTGTGCGCGCGGCCTCGCGCGTCGCGATGGGCGATGCCGACGTCGAGGATGCGACGCGCGCGCTCGTGACGGCGGTGGTGGAAGCGGGCGATGTGGAGGCCGCCCATGCGGTGGCGCGCGATCGCGGTCTCGACGTGACGCCGCTGCGGGCGACGCTCGACGGGCTGGTGAAGCTCGATCGCCTGCTCGCGACCGATGGCGAGCTCCCCGGGATCCTGCGCGCGCTCGACGGACGCTACGTGCCGGCCTCGCCGGCCGGTGATCTCGTGCGCTCGCCGGTGGTGCTCCCGACCGGGCGCAACCTCTACGGCTTCGATCCCTATCGCGTGCCGAGCGCGTTCGCGATGAAGGAAGGCGCGGCGCGCGCGGAGCAGCTGGTGCAGCGGCACCTCGCCGACGGCAATCCGTATCCCGAGACGGTGGCGTTCGTGCTCTGGGGGACGGACAACATGAAGAGCGAGGGGACGCAGCTGGCGCAGGTCATGGCGCTCATGGGCGTCGTGCCGCGCTTCGACGGCGTGGGGCGGCTCTGCGGGGCGCGGCTCCTCCCGCTCGAGTCGCTCGGTCGCCCGCGCATCGACGTCGTCTGCTCGCTGTCCGGCATCTTCCGCGACCTGCTGCCGCTGCAGGTGAAGCTGCTGGCCGAGGCGGCGCTGCTCTGCGCGCAGGCCGACGAGCCCGAGGCGCAGAACTTCATCCGCAAGCACGCGCTGGCGACGATGCGCGAGACCGGGTGCGACCTGGCGACGGCGGCGCTCCGCTGCTTCGGCAACCAGGAAGGGGCCTACGGCTCGAACGTGAACCTGCTCATCGAGACCGGGCGCTGGCAGGACGAGAACGAGCTGGCCGACCTGTTCGTGCAGCGCAAGGGCTTCGCGTACGGCACCGACGGCAAGGCGCGCGCGGGGCAGCAGTACCTGCAGCGCGCGCTGGCCGGCGCCTCGCTCTCGTTCCAGAACGTGGACAGCGTGGAGCTCGGCGCCACCGACATCGACCAGTACGTGGAGTCGCTGGGCGGCATGAACCGCGTCATCGAGCAGCAGCAGGGGCGCAAGGTGGCGGTCTACATGGGCGACCACACGGGGAAGGACGGGAAGATCCGGACGATCGAGGAGCAGGTGACGCTCGAGAGCCGGACGCGCCTCCTCAACCCGAAGTGGTACGAAGGGCAGCTCGCGCACGGCTACGAGGGGGTGCGCAACATCGCCGGCCACGTGGGGGCGACCTTCGGCTGGAGCGCGACCACGGCCAGCGTCCCGCAGTGGGTCTACGGCGAGGCGGCGCAGACCTTCATGCTCGACGAGCAGATGCGCGAGCGGCTCGCGGCGCTCAACCCGAACGCGGCGGCGGGGATCGCGACCCGCCTGCTGGAAGCGAACGATCGTGGCTACTGGCAGCCCGACGCGGAGACGCTGCAGGCGCTCCGCGATGCGGCGGCCGATCTCGAGGATCGACTGGAAGGCGTCGTCGCGCGGTAGGCGCGCCGATCACGCACGGACCCCCCGCACGGCCCCCCTCCGAACGGAATCCCCCGATGGCGACGTCCACCCGACTCCCCGTGCTGCCGAGCCGCGCCGATGGCGACGGCAGCCTGCAGGTCCACCTGGATCCGGCCGACAAGATCACCGGCGCGCTGGTGATCGCCGTCTACGGCAAGGGCGGGATCGGCAAGAGCACGACCAGCTCGAACCTCTCGGCCGCCTTCAGCCACCTCGGCAAGCGCGTGCTGCAGATCGGCTGCGATCCCAAGCACGACAGCACCTTCACGCTCACCAAGAGCATGGTGCCGACGGTGATCGACATCCTCGAGTCGGTCGACTTCCACGGCGAGGAGCTGCGCCCCGAGGACTTCGTCTTCCCCGGCTACAACGGCGTGCAGTGCGTGGAGGCGGGCGGGCCGCCGGCGGGCACCGGGTGCGGCGGCTACGTGGTTGGGCAGACGGTGAAGCTCCTCAAGGAACACCACCTGCTGGAGGAGACCGACGTCGTGATCTTCGACGTGCTGGGCGACGTGGTGTGCGGCGGCTTCGCGGCGCCGCTGCAGCACGCGCACCGGGCGATGATCGTGACCGCCAACGACTTCGACAGCATCTTCGCGATGAACCGCATCGTGGCGGCGATCCTCGCCAAGTCCAAGAACTACCAGGTGCGGGTGGGCGGGGTGATCGCCAACCGGAGCAAGGACACCGACCAGATCGACCGGTTCAACGAGCGCGTGGGGCTGACCACCACGGCGAAGTTCCCGGACCTCGACGCGATCCGGCGCAGCCGGCTGAAGAAGTGCACGATGTTCGAGATGGACGGGAGCGATCCCGAGGTGAAGGCGGTGCAGGACGAGTACCTGCGGGCGGCGCAGCGGCTGCTCGACGGGGTGCCGCCGCTCCTCGTGGAGCCGCTGCGCGATCGCGAGATCTTCGACCTCTTGGGCTACGACTGATGACGGTGGCGACGGGCGAGCCGGCGCCGGTGGCGACGCGGAGCTACGCGGACCGCCGGGCGTGGCTGACCGAGTACTTCGACCGGACGGCGGCCAAGGCGTGGGCGTCGCTCACCAGCGAGGAGCAGGTGAGCGGGATCCGGGCGACGGTGCGCGCCGGGCGGGCCGAGATGCTGGGGACGCTGGCGGGGGCTCCTGGCGGTGGCGCTGGCGCAGCGCGGGGCCGACGTGGTGGCGGTCGACCTCTCGCCGACGCTGGTCGGACTGGCCGCGGAGCGCGCGGCAGGCAGATTCGACCGTGGGACGATCACCTGGCACGCCGGCGACATGCTCGACCCGGCGCTCGGGCACTTCGATCACGTGGTGGCGATGGACTCGCTCATCCACTACCAGAGCTGGGACATGGTGAACGCGTACGCGGCGCTGGCGGCGCGGACGCGGCGGTCGCTGCTGGTGACGTTCGCGCCATGGACGCCGCTCCTCGGCACGCTGCACGCGGTGGGCGGGCTCTTCCCGCGCGCCGATCGCGCGCCGCGGATCGTGCCGGTGAAGGCGGGGCTGCTGCGGGTGGCGGCGACCACGGATCGACGGCTCGCGGGGTGGACGCTGGGACGGACCCGGCGCGTCTCGCGCGGCTTCTACACGTCGCAGGCTCTCGAGCTGCGGCGTGGGCAGGGAACCTCGAGCGTTCGGGAGGACGCGGCATGACGTGGGTGGTGCTGGCGGCGGCCCTGGCGGGCCTGGGCATCTGGTTCCTGGTGCGGCGCACGGTGGAGGTGCCGTGCACGATCGACCTGGAGAACACCAACGCGCACTTCCACGCGCACGTCGACCTGCAGGGGGTGCACGTCGACGAGGGCGACGAGGTGCTGGTGCACGGCGCGCCGGACCGGATCGCGATCGACGAGGTCCGGGTGCTCGACGCGACGGCGACCGTGAAGAAGGCCTCGCTCCCGCGCCGCTTGTGGGAGCGGGTGGTGGGGCGCACGCACATCACCGAGATGTACGAAGTCGGATTCGAGGGCTGACCCGCATGTACCAGCTGCAGCGCGACGCCGAGCAGTACTCGGCCACCGCCACCCCGGCCGCCGCGGCGGCGCCGAACGAGACGACCGCGAAGGCGCTCGAGAACGCGACGCTCAACCCGCGCTTCTACACCACCGACTTCGACGAGATGAACCGCATCTCGGTGGAGACGGTGCGGGAGCAGTGGGACGAGCTGATCGCCGAGTTCCGCCGCGACCCGAACAAGGACCATTTCAAGCGGACGGCCGAGTTCGAGGCCGACTTCTCGCAGCTCGACCCGCGGCTGCGCCGCGAGTTCATCGAGTTCCTGACGTCGAGCGTGACGGCCGAGTTCTCGGGGTGCATCCTGTACGCCGAGATCAAGAAGCGGTGCCGGAACCAGGACGTGCGCGACCTGTTCGGGGTGATGAGCCGCGACGAGGGGCGTCACGCGGGGTTCATCAACCACGTGCTGAACGACTTCAACGTGCAGGTGGACCTCGGCTTCCTGACGCGGGCCAAGAAGTACACGTTCTTCAAGCCCAAGTACATCTACTATGCGACGTACCTGAGCGAGAAGATCGGCTACGCGCGCTACATCACGATCTTCCGCCACTTCGAGCAGCACCCGGACAAGCGGTTCCACCCGATCTTCAAGTGGTTCGAGAACTGGTGCCACGACGAGTTCCGCCACGGCGAGGCGTTCGCGCTGCTCATGCGCGCGAACCCGTCGGTCACGGCCGGGTTGAACAGGTACTGGATCCGGTTCTTCCTGCTGGCGGTGTTCAGCACGATGTACGTGCGCGACCACCTGCGCCGCGACTTCTTCGGCTACATGGGGATCGACGTCGACGACTACGACCGGCGCGTGATCCGGCTCACGAGCACGATCAGCAAGCAGGTCTTCCCGCTCGAGATCGACCTCGACAACCCGGCCATCTGGGCGCGCTTCGAGAAGATGTACCAGCTCAACAAGGCGATGGCCGAGGGGAAGGGCGGGGTGCTCGCCAAGCTGAAGGTGGCGGCGAACTTCATCGGCCTCTTCCTCACGCCGGTCAAGGACAACGCCGTCCCGGCCGACGTGCGCATGCAGCCCGTCTGGTGACCGCGCCGAGCGCCGCGTGACCGTTCCCCCGCGTCCCCGCGTCCCCTCGGTGGGCGGTGCGGTCCGGAGTCGCATCCGGACGCTGCCGTCGTCGTGGCTTCCGTTCGCCGACATCGGCACCGCCGACGTGCCGTTCTCGCGCTTCCTGCGCCTGAGCATGTTCCAGCTCAGCGTCGGGATGGTGCAGACGCTCTTCATCGGCACGCTGAACCGCGTGATGATCGTGGAGCTCGGCGTGCCGGCGGCGCTGGTCGCGATCTTCATCGCGATCCCGCTGCTGGTCGCCCCGTTCCGCGCGCTGATCGGCTTCAACAGCGACAATCACCGCTCCGTGCTCGGCTGGCGGCGCGTCCCGTACCTCTGGTTCGGGACGCTGCTGCAGTTCGGCGGCCTGGCGATCATGCCGTTCGCGCTGCTGGTGATGACCGACTCGGTCTATCCCTACGGGCGGCTGGTCGGGATCTTCTCGTCGGGGATCGCGTTCGCGCTCGCCGGTGGCGGGGCCCACACGATCCAGACGGCGGGGCTCGCGCTCGCCGGCGACCTCGCCACGCCCGAGAAGCGGCCGCGGGTGGTGGCGCTCATGTACGTGATGCTGCTCGTCGGCACGGTGATCAGCGCCTTCGCCTTCGGCGTCGCGCTGCAGGACTTCGATCCGATCAAGCTGATCCAGGTCATCCAGGGGGCGGCGGCGATCACGGTCGTCATCAGCACGCTCTCGCTCTGGAAGCAGGAGGCGCGCAGCACCGAGTACGTCGAGTGGAAGAAGGGGGAGCGCCGCCCGATCTTCATGGAGTCGTGGCTCAAGTTCGTGGACTCGGGGCCGGTCGCGAAGCTCCTCACCGCGGTCTTCCTCGGCTTCATGGCGTTCAACCTCCAGGACGTGCTGCTCGAGCCGTACGGCGGCGAGATCCTCGGGCTGAGCGTCGCCGCGACGACGGCGCTCACGGGGATCATGGCCGTCGGCGCGGTGCTCTCGTTCGTGGTCGGCGCGCGCCTCATGGAGAAAGGGTGGGATCCGATCCGCGTCGCGCTCCTTGGCGTCTTCGTGGGGATGGCGGCGTTCGGGTTGGTGACGCTCAGCTCCTACAACCAGCTCCCGGGTGCCTTCCGCGTGGGGACCTTCCTCATCGGCTTCGGCGAGGCGCTCTTCGGCCTGGGGACGCTCAGCTTCGCGATGGGGCTGCGTGGCGAGGCGCAGGGGATGGCGCTCGGCGCGTGGGGCGCGGTCTTCGCCACCGGCGAGGGGCTGGCGCTCTTCTTCAGTGGCGTGATCAAGGACGGCGTGGCGCACCTGATCGCGCGCGGGAGCTTCCCGGCCTTCGGGATGCCGCGCGTGGTGCCGTACGACGTGGTCTACCTGCTCGAGATCGCGCTCCTGCTGCTCACGGTGCTCCCGCTCGTGCCGCTGGTGGCACGCAAGGCGGTCGATCCGGCGCGCAGCGGGCAGCAGTTCGGCCTCGCCGAGTATCTCGGCTGAGGGCAGGTCGGTTGACGCTCGGGTAGCTTTTCGAGGTTCCCCCGTTCCGGCGCGGGTCGCGCGCCAGGAGTGTTCGCGTGGAGTACATCGACGGCGCGCAGATCGCGCTCTACGTCTTCTGGATCTTCTTCGCCGGGCTCGTCTACTACCTGCGACGCGAGGACAAGCGCGAGGGCTATCCGCTGGAGAGCTGGCAGGGGCCGCGTGAAGGGTGGCCCAAGCCGCCGCGGACGAAGAAGTACTACAAGCACGTGGACAACCACTACCCGAACCACCGCCAGCACGACGAGGGGGCGCACTGATGCCGTATCCCATCAAGGCCCGGCCGACGAGCGACAACCCGGGGGCGCCACTCGTCCCGACGGGCAACCCGATGCTCGATGCCGTCGGGCCGGCGGCCTACGCCGAGCGCGCCGATCGCCCCGACCTCACCGTCTACGGCGAGCCCAAGATCCAGCCGATGCGCAACCTGAGCGGGTGGAGCGTGGAGAAGCGCGATCCCGATCCGCGCGGGATGCCGGTGATCGGCTGCGACGACAAGGTGGCCGGGACGGTGGTCGACCTGTGGGTCAACCGCTCCGAGCCCTCGATCGCGTACTACGAGGTGCAGCTCGTGGGGAGCGAAGCGCGTCGGCTCCTCCCCTACGGCTTCGTGCAGTGGCCCAACCTCGGCCTCTGGGGCGTCGACCGGCTGCTCGTGAAGTCGATCACCGCCGCGCAGTTCGCGCAGGTGCCGGTGACGAAGCGCGACGACCGGATCACGCTCCTCGAGGAGGACAAGATCATGGCCTACTACGCGGGCGGGCACCTGTACGCCACGCCGAAGCGCCAGGAGCCGTGGCTCTGACCGTGGCGGCATCGGCGGCGCAGTACCTGGAGGGGATCAGCGAGGCGCTCCCGGACGGGGAGCGCGTGCGCTGGCGCGGCCGGCCGCGCGCCGGACTGATCGCGCGGCACGTGCTGCGGGTGCGTGCGGTGGCGCTCTACCTCGGCCTCATGCTCGGGCTCAGCGCGCTCACCGCGTGGGGGCAGCTGGCCGGCCCCGACCTGGCACGGGTGCTCGTCCTCCCCGTGCTCCTGGTGACGATCGCGCTCGGCGTCACGCTCCTCTTCGCGTGGCTGCACGCGCGCTACTCGACCTACGTGATCACCGACCGTCGCGTGGTGATGCAGGTCGGCATCGCGATCGACATGTCGATCAACATCCCGCTGCGCGTGGTGGAGAGCGCCGACGTGGTCCGCTACGGCGATGGCTCGGCGGCGATCGCGCTCACGCTGCTCCCCGACTTCAAGATCGCCTGGCTGGCGCTCTGGCCGCACGCCAAGACGCTCGAGTTCCAGCGCCCGCGGCCGATGCTGATCGGCCTCGCCGC
>JALOPO010000181.1 GCA_025453855.1 Gemmatimonadaceae bacterium | reverse complement strand
TCGCGTGCGCCGTGGCACCCGGCCGGCGTCACGGTGCGCGACTGGGATGCGCTCATGATGACGCTCCCCGCGGTGCAGCTCGCCGACTCGGGGCTCGCCCGCGAGCTCCTGCTCCGCATGTGCGAGCTGCACGGCTACGCACCGGGGCGCGGCGTGCACTACCTCGACGGCACGATGTTCGAGCCCGCCTACTCGCTCGATGGCGTGGCGGCCTACGCGATCGCCGTCGAGCGCTACGTGCGACAGACCAGCGACGACCATCTCATCGACGATCCGGTGGTCGGCGACACGCTCTACGCGGTGCACGACGAGCTGGCCGACCGGCGCCATCCCGAGCTTCCGCTCTTCGCCACCGAGGTCACGCCGTCCGGCGCCGTCCCCGCGCATCCCTACACGCTGCACGGCAACGCGACCGCGGCCTTCGCGCTCGAGGTGCTGCGCCGCACGCTCGACGAGGAGACGTCACGCGACGTGCAGGACCCCGAGGCGGTGCGCGCGGCCATCGACCGGTCGTTCACGCGCAGCGACGATGGCAAGAAGGTCTATCGCACCGCGCTCGATCTCTCGGGTGGCGAGGCGTCGGACGACGACCCCGTGGGGTCGGTGAGCTGGCTCCCGCTTTACGAGGTGGTCCGCGGCGACGACAGCACCTATCGCCGCACCGCGCGCGCGCTCGCGCAGGCGCCCAGCGAGTCGCTGGCGGCGATCTGTGCGCGCCTCATGGGGCCCGATCGCGCCACGGTGCTCGAGTGGCTGCGCCGCGCCCCGCTCGACGGCGGCGTGGCGGCGGAGTGGGTCGCCGCCGACGGGCGCGCGATCGCCAACGGTGGCGATGCGGCGCTGGCGGGGCTCCTCGCCGCCACCGTCCTCCTCGCGGTGGCGCCGGCGGGCGGGCCGCAGGCGTCGTGACGCGTACGGCGCGCGCCGCGCGACGCCTCGTGCCGTCCCGCTTGTCGCCGTCCTCCCGCGCGCCTAGTTTGCCCCGGCACGCGGGAATAGCTCAGTTGGTAGAGCACAACCTTGCCAAGGTTGGGGTCGCGGGTTCGAGTCCCGTTTCCCGCTCTGCAGGAGAGGACGGGAGTGGCCTGCGCGCCACTCCCGTTCTGCGTTTGCAGGGCGTCGCAGTGCTGGCCCCGCCCGGGTGGCGAAATCGGTGAGACGCGCCGGACTTAAAATCTGGTGGCCGCGAGGCCGTGTGGGTTCGAGTCCCACCCCGGGTATGTCGTCCGTACGTGTCCCGTCCCCATCCGTCGCATGACCGACGTCGTCTCGCTCGCCGCCGAACTCCTCGCGATCCACTCGCCCTCCGGCGGCGAGGGGCCCGCCATCGACTTCGTCTCGCGCTGGCTGCTCGGGCGTGGCTGGAACGTGCACGTGCAGGAGGTGAGTCCCGGCCGTGGCAACGTCTGGGCCTCGCGCGACGGCGGCGGCGTCACGCTCTCGACGCACCTCGATACGGTGCCGCCGTACATCCCGCCGCGCCTCGACGGTGACCGGCTCTTCGGACGCGGAAGCTGCGACGCCAAGGGGATCGCCGCCGCCATGCTCGCCGCCGCCGACCGTCTCGTCGAGCAGGGCGAGGAGCGCGTCGACCTCCTCTTCGTCGTCGGCGAGGAGAAGGGAAGCGACGGCGCACGGGCCGCGAATCACCTCCCCGCGTCGTCGCGCTTCCTGATCAACGGCGAGCCGACCGAGAGCATCCTCGCCAGCGGCTGCAAGGGGTCGATGCGCGTCACCGTGCGCACCACCGGCGCCGAGGCGCACAGCGCCTATCCGCAGCTCGGGCGCTCGGCCATCGAGCCCATGCTCGCGCTCCTCCCGCAGGTGCATCGCCTCCCGCTCCCGGTCGACCCCGTGCTCGGCGAGACGACGGTGAACATCGGGACGATCCGTGGCGGCACCGAGGCCAACATCATCCCGGGGCGCTGCGAGGCGGAGCTCATGTTCCGCCTCGTGTCGGATCCTGCACCGCTGCGTGCCGCGCTGGAGCAGTGGGCGAACGGCACGGCGACGCTCGAGTGGGGCTCGTTCATCCCGGCGCAGCACTTCCATACCGTGCCCGGCTTCGAGGCGCGCCCCGTCTCGTACACCTCGGACATCCCGCTCCTCGGGCGCTGGGGGACGCCGCTCCTCTTCGGCCCCGGCTCGATCCACGTCGCGCATACCGATCACGAGCACGTCGCCGTCGACGAGCTGCGCGCCAGCGTCGACACCTACGTGCGCCTCGTGCGCACGCTCCTCGCCGCATGACGGCGCCCTCGCCGTTCGGCGGGCGGCGCGTGCCGGTGGCTGTCCTCGGTGCCACCGGGACGGTCGGTCAGCTCTTCATCCGCCTCCTCGCCGATCACCCGTGGTTCACGGTCACCACCGTGGCGGCCTCCGAGCGCTCCGCGGGCCGGCGCTATGCCGACGCCGCGCGCTGGCACGAGGGCGAGATGCCGGGCGAGGTCGCCGATCTCGTCGTGCGACGTTGCGACCCCGCCGTGGTGCGTGAGCGCGTCGTCTTCTCGGCGCTCGACAGCGCGGCCGCACTCGACGCCGAACCCGCGTTCGCACGCGCCGGCGCGATCGTGCTCTCGAATGCGAAGTCGTACCGCATGGCCGACGACGTGCCGCTCCTCATTCCCGAGGTCAATCCCGATCACCTCGGGCTCGTGGACGTGCAACGCCAGGCACGCGGCTGGGACGGCGCGATCGTCACCAACCCGAACTGCTCGACGATCAACATCGTGCTGGCGCTCGCCCCGCTCCATCAGGCCTTCGGGCTGCGCCGGCTCCTCGCCGTCACGATGCAGGCCATCTCCGGCGCCGGCCATCCCGGCGTCGCCTCCCTCGACATCCTCGGCACCGTCATCCCGTACATCGGCGACGAGGAGCCCAAGGTCGAGACCGAGCCGCAGAAGCTCCTCGGCACGTTCGATGGCGAACGCGTGGTCATGGCGCCGTTCGTCACGTCGGCGCACACCAACCGCGTCCCGGTGCGGCACGGCCACACGGCCTGCCTGAGCATGTCGTTCGACCGCCATCCACACGAGAGCGAGGCACTCGCCGCGCTGCGCGGCTGGCGCGGCGCGATCGCCGAGCTGCACCTCCCGACCGCACCGACGCCGCCGCTGGTGGTGCACGAGGCGCCCGATCGCCCGCAGCCGTTGCGTGATGCCGACGCCGGTGATCGCATGCAGGTGCACGTCGGGCGCGTGCGCCCCGATCCGCTGCTCGACCTGCGCCTCGTCTGCACCGGCCACAACGTCGTGCGCGGCGCTGCCGGCGCGAGCATCCTGAACGCCGAGCTGATGGCCGTGCGCGGCCTGCTGGCGGACGCGTGAGCGGCACGATCGTCTGCAAGTTCGGCGGCACCTCGGTGGCCGACGCCGAGGCGATCAGGCGCTCGGGCGGCATCGTGCAGGGGCGTGTCGCGGAGCGGCCGATCGTCGTCGTCTCCGCGCTCGGCATCTCGCGGAGTGCGAGACGCTCCTCGCCGGCTCGCCCGACCTGGGCGAGGTCATGGGCGAGGTGAGCGTCGCCTTCGACGAGCTGGCCGCACTCTGCGAGGCGCTCTCGGTCCTGGGCTTCGTCACCCCGCGCTCGCTCGACGCCATCGCCAGCGTCGGCGAGCAGGTCTCGTCGCTCGTCTGCGCGCACGCCTTCCGCGTGCTCGGCATCGACGCGGCGCACGTCGATGCGCGCCGCGTGGTCGTCACCGACGACGACTTCGGTGCTGCCGCGCCGCTCCCCGATGCCATCGCCCTCGCCGCGCGCGAGCGCGTCCTCCCGCTCGTGCAGGCGGGGCGCGTGCCGGTGCTTGGCGGCTTCATCGGGGCCACCGCGGCAGGGATCACGACCACGCTCGGGCGCGGAGGCTCCGACTATTCGGCCTCGCTCGTCGGCGCCGCCGTGCGCAGCGACGTCATCGAGATCTGGACCGACGTCGACGGCATGCTCACCGCCGTCGACGGCATGCTCACCGCCGATCCGCGCGTCGTGCCGCAGGCCCGCACCGTGGAGCACGTGCGCTTCGACGAGGCGAGCGAGCTCGCGAGCTTCGGCGCCAAGGTGCTGCATCCCGCGACGATCGCCCCCGCAGTGCGCCTCGGCATCCCGGTGCGCGTCCTCAACTCGCGCAATCCCTCGGGCACCGGCACGCGCATCACCTCCGATGCGCCGCGGCGCGCCGTGACCGCCATCGCCGGCAAGCGCGACACGACGATCATCCGCGTCGCCACCGGGAGCATGCTCTTCCAGCCGGGCTTCCTGCGACGCGTCTTCGACCTCTTCGAGCGCCACGGTGTCTCGGTCGATGTCGTCGCCACCAGCGAGGTGAGCGTCTCGGTGACCATCGACGAGAACGGCCCGCTCGATCCGCTCGTCGCCGAGCTGCGGCAGGTGGGCGACGTCACCGTCGAGCGGCGGCGCGGGATCGTGAGCGTCGTCGGCTCCGGCCTCGCCGACGATGGCCACGCCATGGGGCGCATCCTCAAGGCGCTCGGCCATCGCCGCATCCACATGCTCTCGCTCAGTGCGAGCGGGATCAACCTCACCGTGCTCGTCGACGATCGCGAGGTCCCCGACTCGATGCGCGCCCTTCACGCCGAGTTCTTCGAGGCGGCCGCATGACCACGCGCCTCGTCGTCATCGGCCCGGGTCGCCTCGGACGCGAGATCATCGCGCTCGCCACGCAGCGCGACTGCGAGATCGTGCGCGTGCTCGGGCGCGACGACGCCGTGACGCCGCACGCATTCGAGGGGTGCGACGTGGCGATCGACACGAGCATCGCCGAGGTGGTGCCGTCGCACGTCGAGGCTGCGCTCGCCGCGCGTGTCCCGCTCGTGATCGGTGCCACGGGGTGGCGCGACCGCGAGCCGGAGCTGCGCGCCTGGGTCGCCGATGCCGCCGGCTGCGTGCTCGCCGCGCCCAACTTCTCGGTGGGCGTCGCGCTCTTCGCCACGCTCGTCGCCGATGCCGCGCGCCGCCTCGTGCCGAAGTACGGCTTCGACGCCCATCTCGTCGAGACGCACCACGCCGCCAAGCGCGACGCGCCGAGCGGGACCGCCATCCACCTCGCGGCGATCGCCACCAACGCGCGCGGTGCAGCGCTCCCGGTGACCAGCGTGCGCACCGGCCACGTGCCCGGCACGCACGCGCTCGTCTTCGATGCGCCGTTCGAGCAGGTCACGCTCGTGCACGAAGCGCGCGACCGGCGCGTCTTCGCCGACGGGGCGCTGCTCGCGGCGCGCTGGCTCCCGGGGCGCATCGGCTGGTTCACCATGGAGGACGTCGTGCGCGACGTCGCCGGAGGGCACGCGTCATGACGACCTCGCCACGCCATCCGCTCGCGGGGAGCGGCACCGCACTCGTGACGCCGTTCACCGACACCGGCGCCGTCGACGAGCGTGCGCTGCGCGACCTCGTCGCCTGGCAGGTGGCCGAGGGGATCCACGTCCTCGTCCCCTGCGGCTCCACTGGCGAGGCGGCGACGCTCGATGCCGACGAGCAGGAGCGCGTGATCGCCATCACCGCCGAGGTCGTGGACGGACGCATCCCCGTGGTTGCGGGGGTGGGCAGCAACGACCCGAGGCGCGTGATCGCCAGCGCGCGTGCCGCGGTGCGCGCCGGTGCCACGCACCTGCTCGTCGTGAGCCCGATGTACAGCAAGCCGCCGCAGCGCGGGATCGTCGCGCACTTCACGATGATCGCCGACGCCGTGGAGCGTCCCGTCGTGCTCTACAACGTGCCCGGACGCACGGCGAGCAACATGACCGCCGCCACCACGCTCGCCCTCGCCGAGCACCCGAACATCGTGGCCATGAAGGAGGCGAGCGGTGACGTCGACCAGATGCGCGAGATCCTTCGCCATCGTCCGGCCGGCTTCGCGCTCCTCAGCGGCGACGATCCGCTCACGCTCGAGCTCATGACGCTCGGCGGCGACGGGGTGATCTCCGTCTGCTCGAACGTCGTGCCGGGCCCTGTCGCGCGGCTCTGCGAGGCGATGCTCACCGGCGATCATGCCGCGGCAGCCGCAATCGACCTGTCGCTGCGCGGCTGGTACGCCGCCGCCTTCCTCGAGAGCAATCCGATTCCCGTCAAGGCGGCACTCGCCGCCATGGGACGGATTGCCGACGTGCTCCGCCTCCCGCTCGTCCCGCTCGCCGACGAGCATCGCCCCGCGCTCCGCGCCGCGCTCGTCGCGTGCGGCGCGCTCACGGCCTGACCCCCATGATCGACCTCGACGTCCTCGCCCATCGCATCCCGATCATCGCCGCCACGCCGGCCGGCGAGAAGCTCCCGATCGATGCCGCCGACGTGATCGGCAAGCACCTGCAGGCGCTCGAGCTGGGCGTGGTGCGCGCCGCGCGCCGCGACGCCGATGGCGAGTGGCATGCGGTGCCGTGGGTGAAGCAGGGGATCCTGCTCGCCTTCCGCATCGGCGAGATCGCCAGCATGTCGATGAACAGCGGCTTCAGCTTCATCGACAAGGACACCATGCCGCCGCAGCGCTTCACCGTCGGGGATGGCGTGCGCATCGTGCCCGGCGGCAGCGCGGTGCGGCGCGGCGCATATCTCGCGCGCGGCGTCGTGTGCATGCCGCCCATGTACGTGAACGTGGGCGCCTGGGTCGGCGAGGGGACGATGATCGACTCGCACGCGCTCGTGGGGAGCTGCGCGCAGGTCGGTGCGAACTGCCACATCAGCGCCGCCGCGCAGCTGGGCGGCGTACTCGAGCCGATCAACGCGTCGCCGGTGATCATCGAGGATCGCGTGATCGTCGGGGGCAACTGCGGCGTCTACGAAGGGACGGTGGTGCGCGAGGGCGCGGTGCTCGCCGCCGGCGTCGTGCTCACCCGCGGCACGCCCGTCTACGATCTCGTGCGCGAGACGGTCTATCGCGGCTCGGCCGCCACACCCCTCGTCATTCCGGCGGACGCGGTGGTCGTGCCCGGCACGCGCCGCATTCGCGGCGGCTTCGCCGAGTCCGAGGGGCTGGGGCTGCAGACGCCCGTGATCGTGAAGTACCGTGACGAGAAGACCGACCTCGCCACCACGCTCGAGGCGTGGCTGCGGTGACCGTGCTCCGCCTGCGCGTGCCGGGCGACAAGTCGCTGTCGCACCGCGCCCTCATGTTCGCCGCGCTGGCCGACGGACGGAGTCGCCTGCGCGGTGTGCTGCCGTCGGCCGACGTGCGCTCGACCGCCGGCGTCCTCGCGGCGCTCGGCGTCGATGTCGCGACCGAGTGGGACGACGCGGACGAGGTGATCGTCGTCGGTCGCGGGGTGCGCGGGCTGCAGGAGCCGTCCACGGCGCTCGACTGCGGCAACAGTGGCACCACCACTCGGCTCATGGCCGGCATCGTCGCCGGGCACCTCATGACGGCCACCTTCACGGGCGACGAGTCGCTCTCGCGGCGCCCGATGCGTCGCGTCGCGCGCCCGCTGGCGCAGATGGGCGCGCGCTTCGTCTTCGCGCGCGATGACGGGCTCCCGATGACGATCTGCGGCGGCGCGCTGAGGGCGCTCTCGTATGCGTCGCCGACCGCGAGCGCGCAGGTGAAGAGCGCGCTCCTCCTGGCCGGGCTCGTGGGCGGCGTGCCGGTACGCGTCGACGAGCCGCAGCGGTCGCGCGATCACACGGAGCGGCTGCTCGCCGCCCAGGGCGCCACGCTCGTCGTCGACGACGACGGCGTCGCGCTCGAGCCGGGTGGTCGCCTCGCGCCGCTCGCCCTGCGGATCCCGGGTGATCCGTCGTCGGCGATCTTCCCGCTTGCCCTCGCGCTCCTCCTCGGTCGCGCAGTGCTGGTGGAGCGCGTCCTCGTCAACCCGACGCGCACCGGCGCGCTCCGCGTGCTCGCGCGCATGGGCGCTCCCGTCGCGCGCCTCGACGAGACGATCAGCGGCGGCGAGCCGGTCGCGGAGCTGGCGGTGGAGCGGGTGCCCGGGCTGCGCGGCACGAACATCGGGGGCGACGAGATCCCGTCGCTCATCGACGAATTGCCGATGCTCGCCTGCCTCGCCGCGCGGGCCGAGGGCGAGACGGTGATCAGCGACGCGACCGAACTGCGCGTGAAGGAGAGCGACCGCATCGCTGCGGTCGTGTCGAACCTGCGCGCCATCGGCGCCGATGCCGACGAACGCCCCGACGGCCTGGTGGTGCGCGGGAGCCCGCGTCCGCTCGCGGGGCGCGTCACGACGCACGGTGACCACCGCATCGCGATGGCGTTCGGCGTCCTCGCCGCGCTCCCCGGCAACGACATCGCGATCGACGACCGCGAGTGCGTGCGGGTCTCGTATCCGGGCTTCTGGGCGCAGCTCGCGCACGTGGCGACCTCCGCATGACGCGCCCGCTCGTGATCGCCATCGACGGCCCGGCGGCGTCGGGGAAGTCGAGCACCGCGCAGTGGGTCGCGGAGCGGCTCGGCATCCGGCACGTCGACAGTGGTGCGCTCTATCGCGCGCTCACCGCGCTGGCGCTGGAGTCGGGCGCGCCGGAGACGTTCACTGCCGAGGGCGTGCTCGCGCAGGCGCACCGCATCACGCTGGTGCCGGGTGAGCGGAGCTTCGTCGCGCTCCTCGATGGCGCGCCGGGCTGCAGCCCTGCCGCGAGTGGGTGAACGCGCAGGTCCGGGCGGCCGGGGCCGCGCACGCGGTGGTGGTCGACGGCCGCGACATCGGCACCGTCGTCTTTCCCGACGCGGCGCTCAAGATCTTCCTCGTCGCCGATCCGTGGGAGCGTGCCACGCGGCGCCTCGTGCAGCGGCTCGGACGGCGCCCGACGAACGACGAAGTGGCCGAGGAGACCGAGCGACTGGTGCGTCGCGACGCGGCGGACCGCACGCAGACGGTCCAGGCGCGCGATGCGGTGCTCCTCGACACAGGTGGAGCGGATCGTGGCGCTCGCGCGGGCCGTGGCGGGGGACGGGGAACGCGCGCCCCGGGACGGGTCGGGAGCGGCGTAGCGCGTTCGCGGCGCACGGCCCGCGTGCGCCGCGCGCTCGTGCCGCCGGCTGGCGGTGCCGGAGCGTCGGTCGAGCTCGTCTCCCGGCGCCCCCGATCGTTGCGATAGCACGCCCGGGCAGCATGCGCAAGGTCCGGCTGTTGACGGCCGCAACCGGCGGGCTAGATTGCCGGGTTCGCGCGCGATCGACCCCTGCGGCGGGGTCGCGTCGTCTCCTTCAGCCTCGGTGCGGCGAGCCAACCACTCCGCACGGACGTTCCAGACTTCCCCACATGGCGGACCTCGAGACCACCCCCACCACTTCAACCGGCACGGCCCTCACGGCACGCGAGAAGCGTGACCTGCAGCGCAGCCAGCTGCGGCCGCTTGCCAACCGGCGCCCCGAACTCTTCGAGGAGGACGAATACACCTCCGAAGACTACGAGCGCATGATCGAGATGTACCAGGGCACGATGGCCTCCATCGACGAGGGCGAGATCGTCAAGGCCACCGTCATGGAGATCCGCGAGAACCTCGTGATCCTGGACATCGGCTTCAAGTCGGAGGGGTCGGTCCCGCTCGAGGAGTTCAAGGACATGCCGGAGCTCAAGGCCGGCGATGTCGTGGAAGTGCTGCTCGAGCACCTCGAGGACCAGGAAGGGTCGGTCGTCCTGAGCAAGAAGAAGGCGGACTTCATGCGCGTGTGGGAGCGCATCCGCCTCGCCTACGAGAACGACCAGCCGGTCACCGGCACGCTCGTCAAGAAGATCAAGGGTGGCGTCGTCGTCGACCTCATGGGCGTCGATGCGTTCCTCCCCGGCTCGCAGATCGCGCTCCGCCGCGTGCCGAACATCGACGAGCTCCTCGGCCAGACGTACGACTTCAAGATCATCAAGCTCAACAAGCGCCGCCGCAACATCGT
>JALOPO010000180.1 GCA_025453855.1 Gemmatimonadaceae bacterium | reverse complement strand
TTCTCGAGGGGAAGCGGATCGGCGCCCGGGTGTGGCGGACGCGGGGCGGAGGGATCGGACGACATGGACGGGCGAGCCGGGTGGGTGGCGTGCGGCGGTGCTGCCCTCCAAGACAGGCGACGACCCGGCGAGGTCACACCTCGGGCGGGACGTTCAGCGTATACCGGCGCACCACGCGGCCGCCCCGGACACGACTCTCGTCACGCCCCGCGAGGCAGTCACGCCGCCGCCACCCACCAGCCGCCGACCACCACGCTCAGTGCGGCCGCCCCGCGCAGCAGCACGACTTGCAGCCGCGCCGCGCGTGTCGTCGCGACGCGCAGCGCCCCACCGAGCAGCATCGCCAGCGCCGCCATGGCCACGATCGTCCCGGCGCCGAAGCTGGCCAGGTAGGTCATGACCTCCATCGGCGTCCGTACCGCCGCCGCGGGGAGCGCCGCCACCAGCGCCCCGGAGCCCGCGAGCCCGTGCATCATCCCGATTCCGAGCAGCGCGCCGCCGTCGTCATGCGCGTGCGGATGCGCGTGCGTGTGGGCACTCGCCGCATTGTCGTGCGACGCGTGCGTGGCGCCCGCGCATCGTCGCCACGCGAGCACGCCGAGCACCACCAGCATGACGCCCACCGCCTGTTCGAGCCGCGGCTCGAGGGCATGCGGGATGCGCCACGCGAAGAGCGCCGCCACGCCGCCCACGAGCACGATGGAGAGCGAGTGCCCGAAGCCCCAGCGCGCGCCGTACGCGGCGGCGTCCCGCCAGTGCGGCCGGCGGCTCACGAAGACGCTCACCGCCGCCAGGTGGTCCGGCGCGACGGTGTGCAGCATGCCGAGGGCGATGGCGGTGGCGATGAGGAGGAGCACGCGGGTCCGGTCAGGCGAAGGAGACGGTCAGGCGCCGCGGCGCATCGGGGGCCGTCTCGATCGCCGGTGGCTGCAGCTGCCGCGGTGTCCCGATCAGCACGCGATGGTTCCCCGTGTCGGCGACGCAGAGCACGTCCCCCGCGAGCGCGAGCGAGAATGGCCAGTAGGCGCCGTCCGGCACAAGGTCGGGGTGCGCGACCTCGCCGATGGTGTCGAAGGCCGGTTGCCCGTAGAGCCGCGTCGCCGGCGCGCCATGAACGGCGGGAACCGCATCCCAGCCGAGCAGGCGACAGTTCCCCGTGTCGGCGACGATCAGCGCGCCGTCGGCGTGCTGCACGGCGTCGTAGCACCAGTTGAGCGTCGCCGCACCGGGACGCATGCGGCCGCGATTCTGCAGCGCCCCCTCGAGATCCGACTGGCCGAGGACCAGCGTCGGTGGTGCGCCGGCGCAGGCGCGCGCGGCGTCGTCCCAGCGCAGGACGCGAAAGGCGCCGACGTCGGTGACCAGCAGGCCGCCGTCGGGGGTGGGTCGCGCGGCGTAGGGCCAGCGCGTTCCCTCGCGTTCGTAGTCGCGCGCGGTGAAGCCCGACTGACCGACGATCGCGTCGGCGGGGGTGCCATCGCGCGTCGGCCACGCCTGCCAGCGCAGCACGCGGCGATTGCCGGTGTCCGCCACCCAGAGACCGTGTAGGTCGCCGCACACGCCGTACGGCCAGTAGAGCGTCGCCGCCCCGGGCGACGCGCCGACGCCCGCACGATTCGGCAGCGCGCCCGCACCGTCACCCTGCCCCAGCACCACGTCGGCGGGCGCACCGAAGCCGGTCGGCAGCGTGTGCCAGAGCAGCACCCGATGATTCCACGCATCGCCGACCGCCACGCGTGTCCCGTCGGTCCAGACACCGCTCGGATAGTGCAGCGTGTCACGCGCCGCCGTGCCGCCGCGGTTGCGCCCCGTGCTCGTGGCATCGGGCTGGCCGAGGATCGCGTCGGCGGGCGCGGTCTCGCCCTCGGGCATCGCGTGCCAGACGAAGACGCGATTCTGCCCCGTGTCGGTGACGACCAGCACGCGCCCGTCGGTCGCGACGCCGCGCGGGGCGAGGAACGGCGAACGCGGATCACCGCGGAATGGGCGCATGAATCGGTGTCGACGTGCGTGACGGGATGAGGCGTGTCGATGGGCCGCGCGCGCGATCATCCGACCGGACCGGCCACACTGGCCGCGCGCGCGACCGCGGTCAGCAGATGCGCGGAAGCTGCTCGCCCGGCGGGAGATGGACGATGCGCGTGCCGCCGATCGCACTCTCGAGCAGCACGAGCCCGGCGTTGTCGGCCGTCACCTCCCCGATCGCGACCGCCGTCTCGCCTCCTGCCGCGCCGCGCATCGCGGCCAGCGCCGCCTCGGCATGCGCGCCGTCGACGATCGCCACGAAGACCCCCTCGTTGGCCACGTACAGCGGATCGAGGCCGAGGAGTTCGCAGGCACCGTCGACCTCCTCGAGGATCGGGAGCGCGGCCTGGCGCACACGCATCCCCACGCCGCCCTGCTGCGCGAGCTCCGCGAGCACCGAGCCGAGGCCGCCGCGCGTCGCGTCGCGCAGGCAGTGCACCGCTTCGCCGCAGGCATCGAGCAACGCGCGCACGATCCGGTGCAGCGGCCGCGTGTCGCTCGTCACCGTGGTCTCGAACTGCAGCCCCTCGCGCACGCTCATGATCGCGACGCCGTGCGTGGCGATGGGTGCGTTCACGAGGAGCACGTCGCCGGCGCGCATGCGCGAGGCGCGGATCGCCGCCCGCGGATGCACGGTGCCGATCCCCGACGTGTTGATGTAGAGGCCGTCGCCCTTGCCGCGCTCGACCACCTTCGTGTCGCCGGTGACGACGCGTACCCCGGCCGCCGCGCACGCATCGGCCGCCGCGCCGAGCACGCGGTCGAGCGTCGCCAACGGGAGCCCCTCCTCGAGGATCAGGCCGAGCGAGAGCACCTCGGCCGTCGCCCCGCACATCGCGAGGTCGTTGATCGTGCCGTGCACCGCCAGCTCGCCGATCGTCCCGCCCGGGAACTCGATCGGCGAGACGACGTAGCTGTCGGTGCTGAAGGCGACGGGGCCCGCGAACGACAGCACCGCGCCATCGTGACGCTCGTCGAGCTCCGCGCTGCGGAAGCGCTGGAAGACGCTCCGCTCGAGGAGCTGCTGCGACAGGAGCCCGCCGCTCCCGTGCCCCATCACCACGTGCCCGCTGTCGGTCACCGGCGACGGACACGCGAGCGTCATCGCCAGCGGGGCGTTGGCGGCCGCTGAGCTCTCAGCCATGTCGCCCTCCGCGCACCAGCTGCACCGGCGCCCGCGCGACGTGGTAGTACGCCGCGCACGCCCCCTCGCTCGACACCATCGGTGCGCCGACCGGCGTGAGCGGCGTGCAGCGCGACCCGAAGTGCTGGCACTCCGTCGGCCGCGCCTGCCCGGTGAGCACGAGCCCCGCGATGCACCCCGTCGCGACCGGCTCCGGCGCATCCTCGAGCCCGAAGCGCACCTTGGCGTCGAAGTCGGCGTACTCCTCGCGCACCTCGAGCCCCGACTGGGGGATCGTGCCGATGCCGCGCCACTCGCGATCGGCGACGCGGAAGACGTCACGCAGCACGCGGCGTGCATCGGGATTGCCCTCGGCGCGCACCACGCGCGCGTACTGGTTCTCGAGCTTTGCCTCGCCGCGCTCGAGCTGCTGCACCGCGAGGAGGATCCCGTGCAGCAGGTCGACCGGCTCGAAGCCGGTGACGATGATCGGCACGCGAAAGCGCTCGACGATCGGGGCGTACTCCTCGAGCCCCATGATCGTGCAGACGTGCCCCGCCGCCAGGAAGCCCTGGATGTGCGTGTTCGGGTCCTGCAGCACCGCCGTCATCGCCGGCGGCACGAGCACCTGGCTGGCGAGGAGCGAGAAGTTGCGCAGCCCGAGACGGTGCGCGTGCACGAGCGCCAGCGCATTGGCCGGCGCCGTGGTCTCGAAGCCGACGGCGAAGAAGACGACCTGCTTCTGCGGATTGGCCTGCGCGAACTGCACCGCCTCGAGCGGCGAGTAGACGACGCGCACGTCGCCCCCCTCGGCCTTGGCCTGCGAGAGCGAGTGCGTGGTGCCCGGCACGCGCAGCATGTCGCCGAAGCTGAAGACCGTCGCGCCGTGGTCGCGCACGAGGCGCACCGCGAGGTCGATGAGCGGCACCGGCGTCACGCACACGGGGCACCCGGGCCCGTGCACCATGCGCACCCCCGCCGGTAGCAGGTCCATGAGCCCGTTCTTCACCAGCGAATGCGTCTGCCCGCCGCAGACCTCCATCAGCGTCCACGAACCGGTCGTCACCTTGTGCAGCTCGTCGACGAGGCGCTCCACGAGCGCGGGGTCGCGGAACTCAGAGAGGTACTTCATGCGGCCCCCCGCGCCTCGATGCGCTGGTGCGGTGCGGTGTCGTCCTGCAGCGGCATCAGCTCCTCGAGCTCGCCGATCTCCTCGAGGTACCGGAACACCTGGTGCGCCTCGGCCTCGTCCACGCGGCTGATGGCGACGCCGACGTGCACGAGCACGTAGTCGCCGACCTGCGCGGCGGGGAGCATCTCGAGGCTCGCCTCCTTGATGATCCCGCCGAAGCGGACCTTGGCGAAGCGCACGGTGCCGTCGAATCGCGTCTCGATGGCGGTGACGAGCCCTGGGATGGCGAGGCACATGATCGGGATCCGACGTTCAGGATGGAACGGCGACCGCACCGGCCGGTGCGGCGAGCGGCCGGCGCGCATCGAGCGCGACGGCGACGAACTGGCCGAACGCGACGTTCTCGTCGTTCGGGGGGAGCTGCCGGTGCGCGAGCACGCGCGCGCCCGTGGGGGTGCGGGCGAGCACGCGATCGACGAGGAGCGCGTTCTGCCAGCAGCCACCCGTGA
>JALOPO010000179.1 GCA_025453855.1 Gemmatimonadaceae bacterium | reverse complement strand
TACAGGAACGGCCCCGTGCGCACGCGCTGCCTGGTCAAGAGCCCGCGGCGCGTCTCGAGCTCGTCGCCGACGCTCAGCACGCAGCGGACGTACTCCCGGCACCGGAGCCCGCTCCCGCCGCCGGTGGCCTGCGCGTGCGCGCCGTCCGGGGCCGCTCCCGGTGCCGGCTGCGTCGCCGCCGCCCACGCCGCGCGCGCGACGGCCGCGATGCGCGCATCGACGCTCGAGTCGGGAAGCGTGTAGTCCGCGACCATCGCCGCGATCGCGAGCGTGCCGCCATCGGGGAGCGTGACGAGACCGACGTCGTTCGAGACGATGCCGTCGCCGCCGCTCCCGGTCTTGTGCGCGAGCGGCGTCCCCGGGGGCAGGCCGGCACGGAGCTTCCCGGCGCCGGTCGGCGACGCCCGCAGGATCTCGAGGAGACGCCGCGTGTGCGGCTGCAGCAGGAGCGCGCCCCCGTGGAGCTGCGCGAGGAGCGTCACGAGCGCACGCGGCGAGGCGGTGTTGTCGGGATCGGCCAGGAAGGCCGCGCGCGCCGCGGCACGCGTCGCCGTCGGCACCGTGGCGGCCACGGAGTCGAAGGCGCGCGGCGACCACGGCACCGCCGCCGGCCACGCACCGATGCCCGTCGCGCGGAGCGCCATCCCCCGTTCGCTGTCGCCGACGACGACGCCCTGCACGCGTCGCCGCCGCAGCGCCTCGTTGATCGCGTCACGCCCGGGATTCGCGAGGAGGACGTCGGCGATCGTGTTGTCGCTCAGCCCGACCATGAGCACGAGCGCCGAGTCGATCGAGAGGCGCGCGGCGCGCTCGCCGGCCTCGCGCGCGAGCGGGCTCCAGAACGGGGCGAAGTCGCGCGGCTCGACGCGGATCGTGTCGGTGAGCGCGCCGCGACCGTCGTCGGCGAGGGCGAGGACACCGAGCGCGATCGGAAGCTTGTAGACGCTCGCCATGGGTGCCGGTGCGTCGCTGCGCACGCCGGCCTCCCAGCCCGCCTCGAGGTGGCGCACGAGCACGTGCAGCCTGGCGCCGGGGAGCGCATCGAGCGAATCGAGGACGCGCTGCAGGCGCGCGGCCGCGCCGGCGGCGGACGCACCTGTCGATGCCGGCGGCGTGGCCGGGGCCGACTGCGCCGGCAGGAGGGCGGCGGTCAGGCCGGCGCACACCGCCGCACGGGCCGACCACATGATGGCGAGCGAGGACCGCATGCGCCGACGATGCATGGTCGACGCACGCCGGACAACCGCTGCGTCGGCGAGCGGCCGACACTGCAGGAGGCGCCATGTCCACGTGCCGCCGCGCCGACCCGCGCCCCCCGACCACCCTTGCGCCGAGCGGCGCGATCCCCGCACTTCACCGCATGTCCCAGGCGACGCCGCCCTCACCGGACGCCGCGCGCATCCCGCGCTGGCAGAGCGTGCGCACCCGCATCGGCTTCCTCGCCGTGGCGGTGGCGGTGCCGCTCACGCTGGGCTTCGCGCTCCGCGCCTGGCAGCGCAACGGGGTCGAGCGCGAACGCCAGCAGGCGCGGGCGGCCGAGCTGGTGGGACTCGTCGTGCACGGACTCGACAGCGAGGTCGATGCGGTGGAGGCGCAGCTGCGCACCATCGCCCGCATCCTCCCGGCACCGCCTGGCGATGGAACGGCCGACGCACGCCTCGATTCGCTGCTCGACGCCGCGCTCGCCGACGCGCACCTCCCGTGGACCGACCTCGTGCTCGCCGACAGCGCCGGCCGGCTCGTCGGCGCCGCGCATCGCGACCGTCACGCCCCGCGCGCGACGGCGATCCGCGATCGCCCCGGCTTCGGGACCGCGGCCGCGACCGGTGCCTGGACGGTGGGCGACGTGATCCGGAGCGTGGCCGACGTCGACACGTCGCGTGTCCTGACCTTCTTCCTGCCGGTGCGCACGCGGAGCGGCGCCCGCACGGTGCTCGCCGCCGCGCTCCCCGTCGACTCGCTCGACGGGCTGCAGGTAGCGCGGGCGTTGCCACCGGGGTCGGTGGTGACGGTCATGGACACGACCGGGACCGTCGTCCTGCGCACGCTCGACCCCGAGCACTGGATCGGCCGCCGCTTCGGCAGCGCGCCGGGCGTGCGGCAGAACCTGGTGAAGCGGCGCGGCGTGGACGCCTCGCGCAGCGCCGACGGGACGGTGCGCCTCTCGGGCTTCGATCGCATGCGCACCACGGGCTGGCTCGCCTACGTCGGGATCCCGGCGCGCTACACGCTCGACGTGGCCCGCGCGCAGTTCCTCAACGACCTCGCACTCGGCGCCACCATCACGCTCCTCGTGCTCCTCATCGCGTGGCGCCTCGCGCTCCGCATCGTGGGGCCGATCGAGTCGCTCACCACCGATGCGCGCGCCATCGCCGCCGGCGACGAGGCGCGTCGCTCCGCGATCCGCTCGCCCGACGAGATCGGCGTGCTCGCCGCCGCCGTGAACCAGATGGCCGACACCGCGGTGGCGCGCCGGCAGGCGCTGCTCGCCTCGCAGGACCAGCTGCGGCAGTCGCAGAAGATGGAGGCGCTGGGCTCCTTCGCCGGCGGGATCGCGCACGACTTCAACAACTACCTGGCGGCCATCGGCGGCTACGCGGAGCTGGCGGCGAGCGACCTCGAGGAAGGGACGCGCGCCCGCGCCGACGTGGACGAGGTGCTGCACGCGACGCGGCGCGCGAGCGACCTCACGCGCCAGATCCTGAGCTTCAGCCGGCGGCAGGTCGTGCAGCCCGAGGTGCTCGATCCGGCCGACGTGCTGCACGACGTGGCGCGGCTGCTCGGACCGATCCTCGGCGAGACGATCGAGACCGCGCTCGTGCTCGAGCACGGCGACGCGCGCATCCTCGTCGACCGCGGCCAGCTCGAGCAGCTGCTCGTGAACCTCGCCACCAACGCGCGCGACGCGATGCCCGACGGCGGCCGCTTCGTGCTCGCCTCGCGCACCACGACGCTCGATGCGGCACAGGGCGCGCGACGCGCGCTCGGCAGCGGCGAGTGGGTCGTGCTCACCGTGCGCGACACCGGCCAGGGGATCCCGCCCGCGGTGCGGGCACGACTCTTCGAACCGTTCTTCACCACCAAGCCACGCGGGCGCGGCACCGGGCTGGGGCTCGCCCTCGCCTGGTCGACGATGCAGCAGGCCGGCGGGACGATCGCGGTCGACTCGGCGCCCGGGCAGGGCTCGACCTTCGACCTCTGGTTCCCGCGCGCGGTCGCGGAGATCACCGGGACGGCGGCATCGGCCCCGATGATCGGCGCCGCGACCGTCCCCGCCGGCGACGAGCGCGTGCTGGTGGTCGAGGACGATGCCTCGGTGCGCGCGATGACGAGCGCGCTGCTCCGTCGCGCGGGCTACAAGGTGCGCACGGCCGAGGACGCGGCGATGGCGCTCGCGATGCTCGAGGTGCCGGGCGCGCAGTACGACCTGCTGGTGAGCGACGTCGTGATGCCCGGCATGCACGGGGCGACGCTGGCGCGACGCGTGCAGGCGCTCCATCCCGGCTTCCCGGTGCTGCTCATGAGCGGCTACGCCGACGACGAGCAGCTGGTGGCGGCGGTGCGGGCGCCGGGCGTGGCCTTCCTCGCCAAGCCGTTCACCGGCGACGCGTTGCTCAGCAGCGTGCGCACGCTGCTCGACGGCGCCCGTGGCGACGGCGCGCGGGCCGGCGCGGGGAGCGTCGCACGATCGCACGCGTCGTCCGCCTCCTCCTGAGCGGCGTCGCGCGATCGTCGTCGCGCGATCAGCGGAGCAGTTCGCGGTTGTAGAGCCAGACCGCGTCCTCGAGGGCGCTCTTTGCGCGCACGCCCTGCCAGACGCCCACCGCTCCGACGCCGACCAGCCCCGCCGTGGTGGCCGGCGTCGCGTCGTTGCCGAGGACGAGCAGCGTGAGGCCGGCGCCGACGGTGAGCAGGAGCGACGTCCGGCGCGCGGTGACGAAGCGCCGGGCGGCCGAGGCGGCGGCCGGGACGCGGGTCACGTGCCGCGAGAAGTCGTCACCCCAGAGCCCGATCCGCTCCGGGTCGCTGCGTCCGACGGTCACCGTGTGACCGAGGAGCGTGGTGCGCGTGGCGAGGCGGCAGCTCTCCCACGAGCAGTCGCCGAGCGATGGCGTGCTCGATGACGGATCCCGGGGCGCGAGTCCGCGGCGGGCGAGGATCGCCGCCGCCACCGCGTCGCGATGCACCTCGATCGCATCCACCTGCCGCGCCTCGGCGCGCGCGAGCGGTGCCGAGGACTCCTGGAGGAAGTAGAGCGAGGCGACCGCGCCGCCGATCGCCGGCACGAGCAGCCAGATTTCACCCGTTTCGGCCGCCACGATCGCCGACACGGCGGCGAGCACACCGGCGCCGAGGCCGAGAAAGGTCCGGTTGCGCGAGCGCCGTCGCTCCACGTCACGTGACTCGAGATACATGTCGCCCGCGCGCGAGAGCCGCAGCACGCTGTCGGCCGCGCGCCCGCCGAGGACGCGCGCACTGTCCGGCGCGCCGAGGACGATGCCGTCGAGGAAGGCGCGCTCGCGCGGCATGCACGTCTCGTAGGTGCACTCGGCGAGGAGCGCGGCGGGACGTGTCGCAACGGATTGCGCGCGCAGCGTCGACGGCGCGGCCGCGTGCATGGCGTGCAGCAGCGCGATCGCGGTGCGGTCGCGGTGTGGCATCGGGGAGGTGCCTGGTCCGGGTGAGGTGCAGCGACGGGACGCTCGCGTGGTACCGCGGCGCGGCGTCGAGGTGCCCGCCCGGCGCGCGAGGGGGGCATGCGGCCGTCAGCGCCCCAGCGCCCCCCCCTCGAACAGCCGCCACGGATCGATCGCCAGCGCCCCCGGTTCGGTGCCGGCCACGAACCACTCCGTGTAGCGGTACGCCGGGAGCGTCTCGAGCGTCGCCGGCGCGCGCGTGGCGCGATCGAAGTCGACGGCGACCATCCCGGGCGGCGGCGACCAGACGTTCTGCGCCGCGCGCCCACCCGCGTAGTACGCGGCCACCGCACGCGCCCAGATCGGCGCCGCGATCGTGCCGCCGGCCGCGCTCCCGCCGGCGATCGGCTTCGGCGTGTCGTAGCCGACCCAGACCGCCCCCGCGAGGTCGGGCGTCATCCCCGCGAACCAGACGTCGGTGCTCCCGTTGGTCGTCCCCGTCTTGCCGGCCACCGGGATGCGCGCCGGGACGATGCGCCGCGCACTGGTCGCCGTGCCGCGCGCCACGACGTCGCTCATGATGTCGCGCATGATGTACGCGACGCGATTGTCGAGCGCGTACTGCGGCGCCGGCACGCGCGGCGTCCAGACGGTGCGGCCGGCGCGATCCTCCACGCGCAGCACGAAGCGCGGGCTCACGTTCACGCCGCCGTTGGCGAAGGCCGCGTAGGCGCGCGCCATGTCGAGCGGGCGCACGCTCGCCGTGCCGATCGCGCTCGACGGATAGTTCTCGATCACCGCATCGAGCCCCATGCGCCGCGCGAGCAACGCCACGCTGTCGATCGTCGCGGCCTGCCCCACCTGCACCGCCACCGGGTTGCGGCTCTCGACCAGCGCCTCGCGCAGCGTGAGCGGGCCGAGGTACTTGCCGTCGGCGTTGTCGGGGCTGTAGACCTTGCCGGTGGGGAGGACGAGGCGCAGCGCGCTGTCCTGCCAGGTGGTGGCCGCCGTGCTCACCCCCTGCCGCAGCGCCTCGGCGTAGACGAACGGCTTGAACGCGGAGCCGGGCTGGCGGCGCCCGTCGATCACGCGATCGAAGGTGCTGCGATCGGGATCGCGCCCGCCGACGCTCGCCAGCACCTCGCCCGTGACCGGCGAGACGAAGACGCCCGCCCCCTCGAGCGTCCCGCTCGGCGCCGCGGCCGCCTTCCCCTTCCGCTTGCGCGGCGTCTCGGCCGCGGCGACGCCCTCGCGCAGCGCCTTCGCGAGCGCGAGCTGCAGGGCGGGATCGATCGTGGTCACGATGCGATAGCCGCCGTCGCGGAGCGGGACGCCGCCGCGCTCGGCCTGGATGCGCGCGACGCTCACCACCCAGCGCATCGCCTCGTCGCGCGTCTCGCTCGTGGTGACCAGCGGCTGCGCTTGCGACTGCGCCTTCTCGCTGGCCGAGATCATCCCCTGCTCGGCCATCAGCGCGAGCACCAGGTTGCGCCGCTCGCGGACGCGCTCCGGGTGCTTCACCGGATCGTAGAGCGCCGGCCCCTTGGGCATGCTCGCGAGCGTCGCCGCCTCGGCCAGCGTGACGCGCGCCGCGGGCTTCCCGAAGTAGTGCCGCGCCGCGGCATCGATGCCGTACCAGCCGTGGCCGAAGTGGATCGTGTTGAGGTACGCCTCGAGGATCTGCGCCTTGGAGTAGCGGCGCTCCATGGCGCGCGCCGCGTCCTGCTCGCGCAGCTTGCGCCCGATCGACTTGTCGGAGCGGTCGACGAGCGTCGGGTGCATGTTGCCGACGAGCTGCTGCGTGATCGTGCTCGCGCCGCGCGCGTCGCCGGTGAGCGCGTCCTTCACGGCGCCGGCGATGCCGACCAGGTCCACGCCGTCGTGCTGGTAGAAGCGCTTGTCCTCCACCGCCACGAAGGCGGCCGGGAGGTACTTCGGCAGCGAGCCGATCGACACGCTGGTGCGCACCTGTCGCCCGACCTCGCCGATCACCGCGCCGTCGCGCGCGAGCACGAGGCTCGATTGCGGGAGCGGGATGATGACGCTCGGATCCTGTGCGACGAGTGGGCCCGCGCTCGCGAGCACGAGGGCGAGCGGTCGGGCGAGACGGCGGGCGGTGACGGGCATGCCGAAGGGTGCGGAGCGCGAGGCAGTGGCGGAAGTGCGGTGTCTCGGGAAGACCGTGCACGCGTCCCGCTGCGTGTGCGAGCGACACGAAGCGGAGCGGCCAACGGCGTACTACCCCGCATCGGCCGCGCGGACGAGCTTTCGCGCATGTCACGCCCCCTCATCCTCGCGGTCGCGCAGTTCGCGCCGGCCAAGGCCGACGTGCCGGCGAACCGCGACCGCATCGCCGCGCTCCTCGCCGACGCGCTGGCGATGACGCCGCGCCCGCACGTGCTCCACCTCCCCGAGACCGCCTTCACGGGCTACTTCGTCGAGGGGGGCGTGCGCGAGCTCGCGATGAGCGCCGGCACGGTGGCGGACGAGCTGCAGTCGCGCTTCGTCGCGCTCGCGCCGGCCGGCGCCACGCTCGACGTCGTGGTCGGCTTCTACGAGACGTGGCGCTCGACGCTCTACAACAGCGTCCTGTACGTCACGCTCGGTGGCGACGTGCCGGTCATCCGCCACGTGCACCGCAAGATCTTCCTTCCCACCTACGGCCTCTTCGACGAGGCGCGCTTCGTCGAGGCGGGACGCGACATCGTCGCCTTCGACACCACGTGGGGGCGCGCGGCGATGCTCGTCTGCGAGGACGCCTGGCACTCGCTGACCGGGACGATCGCCGCGCTGCAGGGGGCGGAGGTGCTCTTCGTCTCGAGCGCGGCGCCGGCGCGCGGCACCTGGCCGCGTGGCGACGACGTCCCCGGGCCGTCGAGCGTGGCGCGCTGGGAGCGCCTCGTGCGCGACATCGCCGAGGAACACGGGATCGTCGTCTCGCTCGCGAACCTCGTGGGGAGCGAGGGGGGGAAGATGTTCAGCGGTGCCTCGATGGTGCTCGGGCCGGCGGGCGACGTGCGGCTCCGGCTTCCGGTCTTCACGCCCGCCATCGGCGCCGCGCACCTCGACCTGCGCGACCTGGTGCGCGTGCGCGCCGACATGCCGCTCCTCGCCGACCTCGCCCAGGCGCTTCCGTCGCTGCACGCGCAGCTCCGCGATGCGGTCGATGCGCAGGCGTCGCGCACGTCGACACCGCAGTGGGATGCGGGCGACGGCACGATGATCGGCGCACCGCGCGGCGAGGGGGCGGGCGACGCCGCCGGGCTGCACGCCGTCGCGACGAGCGGCGACACGCATGCGACCACGTCGCCGACGACGCACGCGGCGAGCGCCCCGACACGCCACGTGGCGCAGCCGCGCGAGCACGGCGGGATGCTCGTGATCCCGCCGGCACCCGTAGCGGGCGGCGCGCCACCGTCGCTCGACATCGACGCCGCACTCGTCGAGCGGTGGCTCGTGCAGTTCCTGCGCGACGAGCTGCGGCGACGCGGCTTCGAGCAGGCGGTGATCGGCCTCTCGGGCGGCGTCGACAGCGCGGTCACGACCTGGCTCGCGGCGAAGGCGCTCGGCCCGGAGCGGGTGATCGCGGTGCGCATGCCCTACCGCACCTCCAGTCCCGACTCGCTCGCCCACGCGCAGCTCGTCATCGACGCGCTCGGCGTGCGCCATCGCACCATGGAGATCACCGCCGCGGTCGATGGCTACCTGCAGCACGAGCCCGACGCCGATGGCGCGCGCCGCGGCAACGTGATGGCGCGCATGCGCATGATCACGCTCTTCGACCAGAGCGCGCGCCACCGCGCGGTGCCGCTCGGCACCGGCAACAAGACCGAGCGGCTCTTCGGCTACTACACCTGGCACGCCGACGACTCGCCTCCCATCAACCCGCTCGGCGACCTGTACAAGACGCAGGTCTGGGCCCTCGCCCGCCACCTCGGCGTGCCGAGCGAGATCGTCGACAAGCCGGCCAGCGCCGATCTCGTGCAGGGACAGACCGACGAGGGCGACTTCGGCATCAGCTACGCGCGCGCCGACACGCTCCTCAACTGGCTGCTGCACGGCTGGACGCCCGACGAGCTGGTGGCGCGTGGCGAGCCGGCGGCCGAGGTGCGGCTGGTCGTCCGGCGGCTCGAGGGGACGCACTGGAAGCGGCGACTGCCGACGG
>JALOPO010000178.1 GCA_025453855.1 Gemmatimonadaceae bacterium | reverse complement strand
CGCGCCATCGGTCGCCTCGCGCACGTCGAAGCCGACGTGCCGCAGCATCGTGGCGTAGATGAGGCGGTTGTCCTCGTTGTCCTCGACCATGAGCACCGTCCGTCCGCGACGCGCGTCGGGGCGCACCGCGGCCGGCGCCTCGACGTGCACCACGGGGGTGGTCGGACTGTCGATGTACATCTCCTGCTCCTTCACCTGCGGCTGGGAACCGAGCGGGTCGTCTGGCGGGGGTGCGTCCTCCTCAGGCACGTTCGGGGCCGTCGTCACGTCGGTGTATCCGGGCACGAGCCGGCGAGGTCGGGCATCGGGAGCGCGACCGTGAAGCTGCTGCCATGGCCGGGCGTGCTGCTCGCGTGCAGGTCGCCCCCCATCGCCCGGGCCAGCTCGCGACTGATCGCCAGCCCCAGCCCCGTGCCGCGCGCGGCCGGCACGCCATCGTCGTGGAGCTGGACGAACGGCTCGAAGATCGCCTGCAGGCGGTCGGGGTCGATGCCGACGCCGGTGTCCTCGACCACCAGGCAGCCGGGGGCGTCGGCGGTCGCAGGTGGCACGATGCGCACACTGATGTGTCCGGGTGTCCCGTCCGCCTGGAGCGCCGGCGTGAACTTCACGGCATTCGACAGCAGGTTGAGCAGCACCTGGCCCAGCCGTTCGCGATCGACGCAGGCCTGCACGTCGCCGCCCTGCTCGTCCCACTCGAGCACGAGCCCGGCGGCGGCCGCCTGCGGCTCGACCAGCGGGAGCGTGTCGCGCACGATCTCCGCCAGCGACGCCACCTCGGTGCTGAGCGCCACCTTGCCGGCTTCGAGGCGCGCCAGGTCGAGCACCTCGTCGATGAGGTGCGCGAGATGGCGCTCGGCCTTCTGCACGCGCTCCAGCGAGGCACGCTGCACCGCGGTGATCGGGCCGTGGATGCCCAGCAGGAGCAGGTGCACGTGTCCCTGGATCGCGTTCAGCGGCGTGCGGAGCTCGTGGCTCATGGTGGCGATGAAGCGGCTCTTCGCCTCGCTCGCCTCGTGCGCCGCGGCGCGCTCGTGCTCCGCCTCCTCGCGGGCCGCGTCCGCGGCGGCGTAGAGGCGTGCCCGCTCGATCGCCTGCGCACAGAGCTCGGCGATGGTGCGGAAGTACTGCGCATCGTCGTCGTCGAAGTCGCGCGCCGCCTCGAACGCGAACGAGAGCGCGCCGATCGCCCGGTCGCCGACGAGCAGCGGGAGCGTGGCCTCGGCCTCGAAGCGGCCGCGCCGCGCCACCGCGCGCAGCCCCTCGCCGCGCGCCGCGTACTCGTCGAGCGTGCGTGACCAGACGGGGAGCCGCGTGCGCACCGCGACCGCCGCCGGGAGCGTGCCGGCGTTGGGGAAGCGGTGCCACTCGCGGGCATTGCGCGGATCGGTGCCGGGGCCCGCGACGAGCGTGAAGGTGGCACCATCGTCGTCGAGCAGCGAGAGCACGCCGTGGCGGCTGCCCACGATCCGCCCGCACTCCTCGATGGTCACCGCCACCACCGCATCGGGCGTGAGCGCGTGGCCGAGCGCCATCGAGAGGCGATGCAGCCGTTCCGCGCGCGACCGGGCGCGCTGCTCGGCCGCCAGCAGGCGCTCGCGCTCGAGCTCCGCGCGCCGTTGCTCGGTGATGTCCTCGACCACGACGTTCACGCCGGCCACCATGCCGTCGGGGGTGCGGATCGGATGGTACGAGGCCAGCCAGCGACGCTCCACGCCGGGATGGAGCGCGGTCTCGCCGACGATCTCCACGTGCATGAGCGGCTCGCCGGTGTCGAGCACCTGGCGGAGGCGGGATTCGACCACGTCCGCGAGCTGCGGGAGCAGGTCGCGCACGCCGCGCCCCGCATGCGCGTCGACCGGTGCGCCGTTGATCTCCGCCATGCGTTCGTTCACGCGCACGAAGCGCAGGTCGCGCCCGTGCACGGCGAGCCCCACCGGCACGCTGCGGTAGATCGTCTCGAGCTGCGAGAGGCTGGCGCCGAGCCGCGCGACGAGGCGCGCGTCGTCGCTCGCGGCGTCCGCGGACGGGACGAGTGGAAGGAGGCTGTCGGTCGGCATGATGCGGGGCTCGATGGCGAGCACGCAGGGGACGCGCCGCGGACGACATGTCCGCCGGTCGGCGGGTCGCGCCGCCGTGTGCGGCTGGCGGCACCGGCCCCGAGGTTACGGGAGGGTGCCCGACACGACAATCGGAGAAACACGCATGCGGCCCGCCGTCGACGGCGGCATGGTCGGTCCGATGTCGTGGCGACGGACGGCGCCGCTACGTTTCGCGCATGGCCGAGCTCCCGCCACCGACCGACGACAGCGTGCCGCGGCACTGGGCGCCCGTGGTGGGGGCGCTCGTCGCGCGCTGCCTCGTGGAGCCGACGCTCGTCCCCAAGCTCCTCCTCGTGGCGTGGCGCTTCCGTCGACGGCGCTGGTGGGCGCGTGCGCCCTTCCTGCCGCTCCCGGCCACCGACTACGTGCGCTGGCGCATGCACACCGCCTACGGGCGCCACGATGCGATCCCGCCGGCGCACGAGGTGGCGAGCTACGCGCGCTGGACGTGGGACATGCGCCGCGTCGCGCGGTGACGGCGGGCGCGGGGATGTGCGGGTGCTCGCACGGGCGCACGTGCACCCGCACGCGGGCGACGGCGCGTGGGGGCGTGCACGGGAGTCGGGGGCGGGCGCCGACACACGCGCCGCCGCGATGACACGTCCGCCGCCCACGCCGCGTCGCCGACGGCCGGGCGAGCTGCCGCCCGGCGTCGCCCCGCGCGCGGTCGTGCCGCCGCCCGGCTTCGCGCAGCGCGTGAAGGCCGAGGCGTACGCGCGCGGCGCCGACCTGGCGGGAATCGCGGCGCTCGGCGCGGTCGAGACGGCGCCGTGGTTCCGCGAGTGGCTCGCGGCGGGGCATGCGGGGACGATGGACTATCTCGCCCGCGGCGCCGATGCGCGCGACGACACGCGTCGTCCGTACCCGGGGACGGTGAGCGCACTCGTGATCGCGGTCGACTACGGCGGTCGCGAACCCGGCGGCCCGGTGGCGCGCTACGCACGCGGCGACGACTACCACGACGTGCTGCTCGCGCAGCTGCGTGGCGTGCACGCGTGGATCGAGGCGACGCTCGGCCACCCGGTGCACGGCAAGGCGTACGTCGACACGGGGCCGATCCTCGAGCGCGACCTCGCGCGCCGTGCGGGGCTCGGCTGGTTCGGCAAGAACACCATGCTCATCAACCCGCGCCTCGGCAGCTGGACCTTCCTCGGCTGCCTGCTGCTGGCGCTGGAGCTCGAGCCGGACGCGCCGTTCACGGCGGATCACTGCGGGACGTGCACGCGCTGCCTCGCGGCGTGCCCCACGGAGGCCTTCGTGGCGCCGCGCGTGCTCGACGCGACGCGGTGCATCAGCTACCTGACGATCGAGCTGCGCGGCGAGATCGACGCCGCGCTGCGCGGCGCGGTGGGGGGGCACGTCTACGGGTGCGACGTGTGCCAGGAGGTGTGTCCGTGGAACGTGAAGTTCGCGCGGGAGCTGCGCGACGGGTCGCCGTTCGCGCCGCGGGAGTTCATCGCGGGGAAGGATGCGGCGACGCTCGCGCGCGATCTGCTCGCGCTCGACGAGGAGGGGTTCCGCGCGGCGTTCGGCAAGTCGCCGATGAAGCGTGCGAAGCTCGCGGGGTTGCAGCGGAATGCGCAGGTGGTGCTGGCGAACGAGGCTGAGCGGTAGATTCCGGCATGTCCCCGACGATCCTCCGCGAAGGGCCGTACCGCCTGTTCTTCTTCTCTCGCGAGGAGCCGCGCATGCACGTGCACGTGGCCCATCCGGACGGTGAGGCGAAGTTCTGGATCGAGCCTGACCTGGCGACGGCCGTCGTGGTCGGCCTCACCCCTCGACAGGTCGCTGAGGCCGAGGACATCGTTCGTCGTCACCTGCCGGAGATCCGCGATGCCTGGGTCCGCCACTTCGGTCGCTGAAGTCACCAACGTGTCCCGGCACGGCTTCTGGCTGCTGCTCGGCGCCGAGGAGCTGCACGTGCCGTTCAGCGAGTTCCCGTGGTTCCGCGCGGCGACCATCGAGCAGATCACGACGGTCGAGTGGCCGGCGGCGGATCACCTGTACTGGCCGATGCTGGACGTGGACCTGTCGGTTGCGTCGATCCGGCAGCCGGCGGCGTTTCCGCTGATCTCGAAGGCAGCACCCGACGCCTGACGTGGTCTGGGGAAGCAGGAGGATGGGCAACAACCTCCCGTCGTCGGATCGCCGAGTCGAGGGTCATCACGAAACGGGTGACCCGACAGACGTCCCAGGAGGTGTGTCCGTGGAACGTGAAGTTCGTGCGGACGCTGCGCGACGGGTCGCCGTTCGCGCCGCGGGAGTTCATCGCGGGGAAGGATGCGGCGACGCTCGCGCGCGATCTTCTCGCACTCGACGACGAATCGTTCCGCGCGGCGTTCAGCAAATCGCCGATGAAGCGCGCGAAGCTCGCAGGGTTGCAGCGGAACGCGCGGGTGGTGCTGGCGAACACGCCGGTCGACCACGCGACCGAAGCCAGCGCCACCGGGTCGTGAGCCACCGTGACGCATTCGGCGGTCCTCACCATGCACACCGCAGGCCGCTCACCAGACCTCGAGCGACAGCCCCGGCACGTCGATGAAGTCGTCGCGATTCCGCGTCACGAGCGTGGCGCGGTGCACCAGGGCCTGCGGGTCGAGCAGCTTCCGACGCGAATAGCCCGCCTCGGCGACGATGCGCGCGTATGCATCGGCGGCGAGATCATCGAATGCCAGCGTCGGAATCGCCGCGAGCATCGCATCGAGCCGCGCACGGCGCAGGGGGGCGCAGGCAGGTTCACGATGCACGCCGCCCACCAGTTCGACACGCGTCACGACCGACATCAGGAGGGCGCCATCGAGCGACGCGACACGGTCGAGCACGGCGGTGTCCCCATCGCGCAGATGGAGGGCGACGTTGGTGTCGAGCAGCCACGCCACTCAGAGCCCCGGCCGTTCGGGCAGTTCGTCGGTCTCGCGCCGCTCCACTGTCGGCGGCGCCGGCAGCGCGCGCAGCCGCTCGACCATCTCCGGTACCGTGAGCGCCACGGGGTACACC
>JALOPO010000177.1 GCA_025453855.1 Gemmatimonadaceae bacterium | reverse complement strand
GACCGCGAGTTCCGACGCCGCCCCGGCACCCGCGCGGACACCGCTCCGCGCGCTCGTCAGCGCGCGCGCGGGGCCACCCGCTGCACGCGCCACAGCCCCCGCAACATGTCGGTCGCCAGCACCGTGCCGCCCGGCGCCCCCTCGACTCCCCAGACATACGCACCGCGATCGTGCAGCGCCCGTCCGATCCAGCGGCCGGCCCGCGCAAGGTCGCAGCGCCCCCGCGCGTCGCGTGCCGTCTCGGCGCAGCTCGACAGGTCGCCGCGGACGTCGAGCGCCATCACCCCCGCGTTGTAGTAGGCCGCGTAGAGCACCCCGGCCGCCTCGTCGACCCAGAAGTTGTGCGTCCCGGCAGCCGGCACGGTGAAGTAGGCCACCTCCCGCATCGCCGACGGATTGCTGACATCGACCACGTGGATGTCGCCCGAGGCACTCGTGCCGATCGTCCCCGGCCCTTCCTCGCCGACCAGCGCGTAGCGCGCACCGCTCTGCGGATCGCGCAGCCACCAGACGTTGTGCACGTCGCCCCCCTGCGTGAGCACGAGGCCGAGTCGCACCGGTGCCGACGGCGAACCACCACGGCCGCCACCGCCGATGTCCCACACGCCGAGCCCGGCGTCCCACTCGGCGGTGAACAGGAGGCCGTCGCGCACGAAGACGTCGTGCACGAACGGTTGCCCCATCGCCTGCACCCACACCTCGCGCGGCGTCGCGGGATCGGTGATGTCGAGGATCACCAGCTGCGCTTCGGCCGTGAGCGTGGGATCGATGCAGAGGAAGGCGTAGAGCCGCCCGTCGACGCGTGCGGCGGTCGCCGTGTGCACGCCGTTCGCGGTGTTGCGCGTCTGGTAGCGCGTGACCAGTCGCGGTCGCGTGCGATCGGCCACGTCGTAGAGCGCGATCGCGCCGTTGGGCTGCGGTTCGATGGCGACGAGCAGCAGGTTCGCATCCTCGATCAGCTGCACGTCGCCGGTGGTGCCGGCATTCGGCACGATGATGGAGTCCACGAGCACCGGGTCGGCCGGTGCCACGTCCCAGATCAGCACCGCGTTGCCACGCACGCCAGCCCGCGTTCCCCACGTGCTCGTGTACGCGTAGCGCGTGCCGACGGTGAGCTCGGCCGTGAAGCGCGTGGCGTTGCCGAAGGGCCCGGTGGTGGTCAGCGTCGCCGCGACGGGGGGCTGCGCCGGCGGATCGGTGGCATCGCCGCCGTCACCGCAGGCGACCAGGGCGGCGAGCGCGACCGCCGTCATGCATGCGGAGGCGGAACGGGCGCGTGCACCACGTGCGACGACCGGCAGGGACGACATGCGCGTTGACTCGCTCGAGTTGTGGATGGAGGTGACGATCGACACTGACCGGCGCCGATCGCGCGGCGTGCGGGGCGCCCCGCTGGCGCGCTGCCAGGGGCGCGACATCACGGTGCGTGTCCCGGGTGCGCCGCGTCGTGCCACATCGTGATCGGCCGCGCCGCCGCCGCCGCCCCGCGCGCCACGCCATAGCGCCCGACGCGCGTGGGCATGCGCCCCGCACCGAGGCGGATCGCGGCGCTCACGTACCAGGTGCGACGGCCGCCGATCACATCGGCCGGATCGAGCAGGACGGGGCGGAGCCGCGGTGCCGACGAGGCCCACGTGGCCTCCACGAGCGCGAGGGCGTGCACGGCTCCGGGGAGCGCGAGCGGGCGCGCCAGCTGCGCGGTGAGGAGATCCCAGCGTGTCATTCCCTTCACCGTGAAATCACTGTGCGGCCGCTGCACGCGAAAGGGATCGACGAGCCGCTCCTCCTCGGGACGCGTGGTGCGCTCGAGGCGCAGGGCGGCCACCACGCCACGCACCGGCATCGCACCCTCGAGGAGCGCGGAGCGATAGCGCACCGCGACACGATCGCCGTCCATGTCGGCGGTGCGCGCCCACTCGGCCAGCACGTAGGCGCCACGCGACGGATGCACGAGTCGGGCGCCCACGTGCAGCTTGCGCTGGTCGAGCCCCGCCCCACTCGCGAACTCGGGTGAGGCCACGCGTGCGCCGCTCATCGTCACCTCGATGGCGCGACGCGGCGCCCAGGTCAATCGTCCCGCGTACGAGTCGCCGAATCGTGACCACTGCGGCATCGCCGTCGGGGACACCGGTTCGTCGCCGTTGAAGGTCGACGCCTCGAGAGCGAGGGTGCGCACGGGTCGCCACGCGACGACGGCGGTGACGCGCTCGAGGAGCTGCGCGAGATGATGGTTCGCCGGATACTTGACTAGCGGGCGGACCATCGGATCGTCCGAGCCGAAGGGGACGATGCCCTTCCCTGCGCTGACCGAGAGCGCGCCGAGACCGACGTCGCGCACGAGCGTCGCCATGGCCTCGTGCAGCACGGTGTGCGGATGCCGTTTCTCGACGAACCCCTCACCCCAGATGGCCGGGGTGAGTTCGCCATCGGGCATCGTCCAGCGCTCGAGGTTGAGCGTCGCGGCGTACTCGAACCGCGCGGAGGTGGTGCGCCCGCGCCCGCCGCGCGCCATGAGCATGACCTGGGTGACGCGCAGCTCGCTCAGGCGCTCGCCGAAGCGCGCCGGGTCGGCGGAGGTCCCGACGACGCTCGCCATGGCCGAGATCGAATCGCCCGACGCGGCGGCGACCGGTGCCGCCGACGCGTGCCCCGCATGCTGGGCTGGAAGGGCGACAACAGGCATCGACGCCACGAGCACGACGAGCCTCGCGACGCGGGACAACGGTGAGCGACGGCGCACGACGAGAAGAAAGGGCGCGGACCGCAAAAACGAAACCGGGCCGCCACGTGGCGACCCGGTTGCGCATGCTCCGAGTAGGACTCGAACCTACAACCTACTGATTAAGAGTCAGCTGCTCTACCATTGAGCTATCGGAGCGGAACGCGCCAGGAGGGACTCGAACCCCCGACCAACAGCTTAGAAGGCTGCCGCTCTATCCAACTGAGCTACTGGCGCAGAGCCCAGTCACGCGACGCCTCCTCGTGCGGGGCATCATTCATCGGGGCGGCCGGATTCGAACCGGCGACCTCCTGCTCCCAAAGCAGGCGCGCTACCGGACTACGCTACGCCCCGCACGAGCGGCGATGCTAACCGGGCCCGGCGTCGGTGTCAACATGTGGCCGGCCGCCGGACCAGGTCGCGAGGAGGGCGGCGAAGGCGCGGCCACGGTGCGAGACAGCCGCCTTCTCGGCCACCGTGGCCTCGGCGAAGGTGCGGCCGAGCGCCGTGCTCACGAAGTACGGGTCGTAGCCGAAGCCGTGGATGCCGGCGGCCGTCGGGACGATCACGCCGCCGGTCTCGCCGCGCGCGTGGCGCCGCTCGTCACCATCGGCGAAGGCGGCGACGCAGACGTAGCGCGCTGGCCAGGGCGGGGCGAGGCCCGTGGCCGCGAGCGCCGCGAGGAGCGCGGTGTTGTTGGCGGCATCCTCGCCGCCCGGATGCGTGACCCCGCGATCGGCCGCGAAGCGGCGGCTGCGCACGCCGGGCGCACCAGCGAGCGCGTCGACCTCGAGGCCGGAGTCGTCGGCGACGCACGGCAGCCCGGTGCGCTCGGCGTACCAGCGCGCCTTGGCGAGCGCGTTGCCCTCGAAGGTCGCGTGCACCTCGATGCCATCCTCCTCGGTCGACCGGGCGACGCCGGCGTCATCGAGGCCGATGACGCGGAGGCCACGCCCGGCGAACCACGGGACCAGTTCACGCAGCTTCCCGACGCTGCGCGTCGCCAGCACCCACGGACGCGTCACCGCGCGAGTGCCGCCCGCTGCAGCGTATCGAGCGTGGCGATGCCGTCGCCCGCGAGCGCGAGCAGGCGATCGAGTTCGTGTCGGTCGAAGGTCGCATGCTCGCCGGTCCCCTGCACCTCGACATAGCGCGCGCCGTCGAGCATCACGACGTTCATGTCGACGCCGGCCCGCACGTCCTCGGCGTAGTCGAGGTCGAGCACGGGCGTGCCGTCGACGATGCCGACGCTCACCGCGGCGACATGGTGCGCGACCGGCGACGCCGGCACGCGGCCGGTGCGCACCATCCACGCGCACGCGTCGACGACGGCGACGCAGGCGCCGGTGATCGACGCGGTGCGCGTGCCCCCGTCGGCGACGAGCACGTCGCAGTCGACCTTGATGGTGAACTCGCCGAAGGCCATGTCGGGGATCATGGCACGCACGCTGCGGCCGATGAGGCGCTGGATCTCCTGCGTGCGACCGCCGACCGTGCCGCGCTCGCGTGCGCTGCGCGTGTGCGTGGCGCGCGGCAGCATCGCATACTCGGCGGTGAGCCAGCCGAGTCCCTTGCCCTTGCGCCAGGACGGGACGCCGTCCTCCACGGAGGCCGTGCAGAGCACCGTCGTGGTGCCGAAGCGCACGAGGCACGACCCCTCGGCATGCGGCGCCGCGTGGCGCTCGAAGGTGACCGGGCGCAGGGCGGCCGGCGTTCGTGCATGGCTGCGTGCGAGATCAGGCACGGTCATGGGCGGTGGCGAGGCGGGCGATGGTGGCGGTCGTCGAGTGGCCCGGCGTGAGCGGAATGACCACCACGTCACCGCCGCGCGCGCGGACGAAGGGGGCGCCGACGATGGTCGACTCGGTGTAGTCGCCGCCCTTCACCAGCACGTCGGGCGCCAGACGCTCGATGAGTGCCAGCGGCGTGTCGTCGTCGAAGACGGCGACACAGTCGACGCAGGCGAGCGCGGCGAGCACGTAGGCGCGATCGGCCGCGGTGCGCACGGGGCGTGTGGGGCCCTTGAGGCGGCGCACCGAGTCGTCGCCGTTGATGCCGACGACCAGTGCGTCACCGAGGGCGCGCGCGGCGGTGAGCACGTCCACGTGA
>JALOPO010000176.1 GCA_025453855.1 Gemmatimonadaceae bacterium | reverse complement strand
GTGACCTGCGTGAGCACGATCCCCTTGGCGGGGATCGGCTCGTGCATCACCACGTCGAAGGCGCTGATGCGGTCGGTGGTCACCAGCAGGAGCCGCGACTCGTCGACGGCGTAGATGTCGCGCACCTTCCCGCGCGCGATCCGCTCCAGCGGGAGTTCGGAGGTCGTGACGGCCGCGACGGTGCTCATACGCGCACCGCGCCGGCCGCGGCCTGGTCCTGCACGAGACCCGCGAGTGCGGGCTCCAGCTCCTCGGCCAGGAACTCGTCGACCTGCTCGGCGCTGCGCCCGATGAAGCGCGCCGGATCGAGCGCGCTGCGCAGCGCGTCGAGCGGCACCGGGTACGCCGGGTCGCCAGCGAGGCGGTCGAGCATGTCGTTCGCGACGCCCTCGTCCTTCACCGCACGGGCGGCGGCGATGGCATGGCGACGGATCACCTCGTGCACCTGCTGGCGGTCACCGCCGGCGTGCACCGCGTTCACGATCAGCTCCTCGGTGGCCATGAACGGGAGCTCGTCGAGCACGCGGCGACGGATGCGCTGCGGGTGGACCTCGAGCCCCTTCGTGATGTTGGCCACCAGGACGAGGATCGCGTCGGTGGCAAGGAACGCCTCGGGGATCACCAGGCGACGGTTGGCCGAGTCGTCGAGGGTGCGCTCGAAGTACTGCACGGCGTGCGTCTGGTTCGCGTTCGGCTCGAGCGAGAGGACGAAGCGTGCCAGCGACGCGATGCGCTCGGCGCGCATGGGGTTGCGCTTGTACGCCATGGCGCTCGAGCCGATCTGCTCCGACTCGAACGGCTCCTCGATCTCGCCGAAGGCCTGCAGCATGCGCACGTCGCCGCTGAACTTGCTGGCGCTGGCGGCGATCCCGCTCACCACGCCGAGGACGTGCGCATCGAGCTTGCGGCTGTAGGTCTGCCCCGTGACCGGGAGCGCACGCGGGAAGCCCATCGCCTGCGTCACCAGGCGGTCGAGCTGGCGCACCTTGCCGTGGTCGCCGCCGAAGAGCTGCAGGAAGCTCGCCTGCGTCCCGGTGGTCCCCTTCACGCCGCGGAACGGGAGCGTGGTCACGCGGTGCTCGAGGTCGGCCAGGTCGAGCAGGAAATCCTGGAGCCAGAGCGTGGCGCGCTTGCCGACGGTGGTGAGCTGTGCGCTCTGCAGGTGCGTGTAGCCGAGCGTGGGCTCGGCGCGCCAGGTGCGCGCGAACTCGCCGAGCTGCGCCATGCAGGCCGCCAGCTTCGCGCGCAGGATCTCGAGCCCGCGGCGCATGAGGATGAGGTCCGCGTTGTCGGTGACGAACGCGCTCGTGGCGCCGAGGTGGATGAACGGCCGCGCCGACGGTGCCACGTCGCCGAAGGCGTGCACGTGCGCCATCACGTCGTGGCGGAAGCGCTTCTCGTAGGCCGCCACCGCCGCGAAGTCGATGTCGTCGAGGTGCGCGCGCATCTCGGCCAGCGCCGCGTCGGGGATCGCCACGCCCAGCCGCTGCTCGGCCTCGGCGAGCGCCAGCCAGAGCCGCCGCCAGAGGGCGTAGCGATTCTGCGGCGACCAGAGCTCGAGCATCGCCGTCGAGGCGTAGCGCTCGGCGAGGGGCGAGGAGTACGACACGGACGGCGGCGAGCCCAGCGTCACTGGATGTAGAAGTCGGTGGTGAAGAGGTAGCCGCGCCGCTCGAGCACGAGGCGGATCAGGCCGCGACCGGCGAGGGCGTCGATCGCGCGCGCCGCTTCCTCGGCCGAGGTGATGTTGAAGCGGTTGACCGCGATGATCACGTCGCCCGGCTGCACGCCGAGCTGGTCGAGCACGCGATCGCTGGCCTGCACGATCACCGCGCCCCGCTGCGAGCGGATGCCGCGCTCCTCGCGGATGGGCGGCGTGAGCGTGACGAGCTGGATCTCGCGCAGCACCTCGACCTTGCGTGCGCCGACCTCGGGGAGATCGGCGGGCGTCACGCGCACGGTCAGCGAATCGCCGCCGCGACGCACCACGAGCGGCACCGCCTCCCCCACGCGCAGGTCGAGCAGCTCCGTCTCCCAGTCGAAGATGTTGCGCAGCGTGCGCCCGCGGCTGCGCAGGATCTGGTCGCCGGGGCGGATCCCGGCCTGCGCCGCCGGCGAGCCGAGGACCACGCTCCGCACGCGCACCCCGCCCGCGACGACGTCACGCGGCGTGTTCCCCTGCGGCTGCTCGATGCGCACGCCGATCCACGGGCGCCGCGGCGCGCCGCGCTTGAGCAGGTCGTCGGCGACGCGCATCGCGCGGTTGATCGGGATCGCGAAGCCGATGCCGATGCTCCCGCCGCTCGGCGAGTAGATGACCGTGTTCACGCCGACCACCTGTCCGCTCGCGTTCACCAGCGGCCCACCCGAGTTGCCGGGATTGATCGACGCGTCCGTCTGGATCAGGTCGAGCGTCGCGCCGCCGCCCTCGTTCTGCCCGACGAGGTTGCGCCCGGTGGCCGAGATCACACCGGCGGTGACGCTCGGCTCGGTGTTGCCGAGGATGAAGCCGTAGGGGTTGCCGATGGCGATGGCCCACTCGCCGATCACGAGGTCGGCCGAGCTCCCGACCGGCGCGGTGGGGAGCCCCCTGGCGTCGATGCGGAGCACCGCGAGGTCGTTCAGCTCGTCGAGGCCGACGAGCTTCGCGGGATAGGTGGTGCCGTCGCGCAGCGCGACGTTGATGTTGCTCGCGCCGTTCACGACGTGCGCGTTGGTGACGATCACGCCATCGGCGGTGACGATGAAGCCCGAGCCGATGCCGGCGCTGCGCCGCTCCTGCACGCCGCCGCGACCGCCGAAGAACATCTCGAACGGATCGGCGGAGGCGGCGACGCGCTGCACCGTCTCGGTCTGCACGGTGACCACCGCCGGCGCGACCCGTGCGACCGCCTCGGTGATCGCGGTGCGGCGTGAGGCTGCGAGCGAGGCCGGCGCGGTGGCGCTCGGGATCGGGAGCGACGGGGCCGCGGCAGCGGGCGCCGACGCCGCCGGACGCTGCGCGTCACTGGCCGCGGGCGTCCCGCTCCCGCAGGCGATGGCGAGGAGGGCGGCGGCCGCGGTGCCGAGTCGACGGGCCATGGAATGGAGACGCGCCGGCATGGTCAGGCTGCGACCGCCGGCGCGGCGTAGAGCGATGCGGGATACATGACGCGTTCAAGGTACAAGCCATGGGCGGGGGCGGGCACCGACACGTCACGGTTGTCGGTCGCATGCAGCAGCGCCGCGACGGTGCCGGGCGAGCGGCGCCCCATCGCCACGTCCATCATCGTCCCCACGAGGAAGCGCACCATGTGGTGGAGGAAGCGATTCGCCTCCACCACGAAGGCGAGCCCGCCGGGACGCGGCTCCCAGGCCGCGTGCACGATCCGGCAGCGATGGTCGTCGTCGGCGGGGGCGGTCCCCTTGACCGCGTAGGCGAGGAAGACGTGCTCACCCGGGAGCGCGGCCGCCTCGGCGTCCAGTCGGTCGCGATCGACCACGGCCGGCGGGCGCCACTCGAAGTGGCGACGGAAGGGTGAGCGCGCCGCCTCGTCGAGGCCGACCAGGTAGCGGTAGCGGCGCGCCTCGGCGCTGTAGCGGGCGTGGAAGTCGGCGCGCATCTCGTGCGCGGCGGCGATCCAGACCGCATCGGGGAGGAGCGCGTTCATCGCGCGCCGGAGCGCCTCCGCGTGCCAGCGCTCGGGAACGACGACGCCGACCGCCTGACCGGTGGCGTGGACGCCGGCGTCGGTCCGCCCGGCGCCGATGGCGGGCACGGGGGCCTGGACGAGGCGGGCGAGGACCGTCTCGAGCGCCTGCTGCACGCTCGGCTGGTCCGGCTGGCGCTGCCATCCCCTGAACGCGCGTCCGTCGTACTGCACGACGAGCTGGATGGTCCGATCCGCCATGCGGCAAAGCTACCGGCAGCGGCCGCTGCACTCAAGCAAGTGTCGATGCGGCAACGCATTGACTTGCCCGGCCGGAGCCGTCACCCTTCGCCCGCCGCCGTGCCCGGTGCCGTGGGCCGGGGGCCGTTCGTCAGGAAGACGGCCCGCCCGGTCCCCAGTCCGCTCCCGATCGCCGCCGATGGCTCCTCGCACGCTCGCGCAGCTCGCCCACGCGCTCGCCGTCGCCCCCGACACGCCGGGGGCGATCGCGGTGCTCGGCGAGGCGCTGACCGAACTCGATCGCGGCGCGCACCTGGCGCTCTTCCGGTACGATCCGCGCCGCAACCTGCTCACCGATCGCCTCATGCCGGCCGTGGGCGGCGCGCGCCCCGTGCCCCTCGAGGTGGCGTTCGACCAGCTCCCCTCGCCCACGCGGCTCGGCGTGGCGGCCGGCGCGACCTTCGTCGAGGTCGCCGAGCGCGCCGCCGACTTCGCGCGGCTCCTGGGCATGCCGCCGGTCGAGGCGGCGACGCTCGCGCTCCGCGGGCTGCGCTTCGATGGCGAGCTGTCGGCGGTGCTGGCGGTGGTCGAGCCGCGCAAGTTCTTCGGCGGGCGGACCACCGAGAAGTTCGCGCCGGCCACGGCGCTCTTCGACCTCGCGTGGGCGCGCCTCGCCGAGCGCGATGCGCGGCGCGAGGCGGTGCAGGTGCTCGAGACGGTCACGCAGCGCATCCATGGCGAGTACGACCGTCGGCTCGGCGAGCTCGAGTCGCGCATGAGTGCGGCGGTGACCGCGGCGCAGGCGGCGGGCGATGGGGCCGACCGGGCGCGGCTCGTCGCGCTCGAACGCGAGACCTCGCGCAACGAGGAGGATGCACGCCGCTTCCGGCGGCGCGCCGACGACCTGCAGAAGCAGCTCGAGGCGGCGCTCGGCCAGACCGAGCAGGCGCACATCGAGCTGCATCG
>JALOPO010000175.1 GCA_025453855.1 Gemmatimonadaceae bacterium | reverse complement strand
CGGCTACCGGATCATCGACCACCAGGAGAGCACCGTCGAGAAGACGGTGAGCCGCATCGACTGGGACCTCGACCAGATCGAGCGCGGCGGCTTCGCGCACTTCATGCTCAAGGAGATCTTCGAGCAGCCGGTGACGGTCGAGAACACCTTCCGCGGGCGGCTGCTGGCGGAGGAGGGGACGGCCAAGCTGGGCGGGCTGAACCTCACCGACGAGCAGCTCACGCGGATCGACAACATCATCATCACCGCCTGCGGCACGAGCTGGCACTCGGCGCTCATCGGCGAGCAGCTGCTCGAGGAGTTCGCGCGGATCCCGGTGGAGGTCGAGTATGCGTCGGAGTTCCGCTACAAGAACCCGATCGTCACCGACCGCACGCTCTGCATCGCGATCTCGCAGTCGGGGGAGACGGCCGACACGCTGGCCGCGCTGCGCGAGGCGAAGGCGCGCGGGGCCCACGTGCTGGGCCTCGTGAACGTGGTCGGGTCGACGATCGCGCGCGAGTCGGACGGCGGCGTCTACCTGCACGCCGGCCCGGAGATCGGCGTGGCGAGCACGAAGGCCTTCACGAGCCAGGTGACGGCGCTCGTGCTGCTCGCGCTCAAGCTGGGTCGGCTGCGCAACATGAGCATCCTGCAGGGGCGCACGCTGGTCAGCGCGCTGCAGGCGCTGCCGGGGCAGATCCAGCAGATCCTCGACCGGGCCGACGAGATCGAGGACCTGGCCGAGGAGTTCAAGCGGGCGCAGAACTTCCTGTACCTCGGGCGCGGCTACAACTTCCCGAGCGCGCTCGAGGGGGCGCTCAAGCTCAAGGAGATCAGCTACATCCACGCCGAGGGCTATCCCGCGGCCGAGATGAAGCACGGGCCGATCGCGCTCATCGACGAGATGATGCCGGTGGTCTTCATCGCCCCGCACGACGCGGTCTTCGAGAAGATCGTGAGCAACGTGCAGGAGGTGAAGGCGCGCAAGGGGCGGGTGATCGCGATCACGACGCGCGAGGAGCCGCAGCTGGCGGGGCTGGTCGACTACGAGTTCCGCGTGCCGGAGACGATCGACCCGCTGACGCCGATCCTGGCGAGCGTGCCGCTGCAGTTGCTGGCGTACTACATCGCGGTGAAGCGGGCGTGCAACGTGGACCAGCCGCGCAACCTGGCGAAGAGCGTGACGGTGGAGTGATCGGCGGCGCGCGGCGACGCGCGCGTGAAAGCGGACGGCCCGGTGCGCGATGGCGCATCGGGCCGTCGTCGTTCGGGGTGCGGGTGGCGGCGGCCCGTGGGCCGCGGGCGGCGTCGCGCGTGCGTCGCGCCGGCCGGGGCGGGGCGTCGATGGTTCGGCGCGCGACGAACGTGAGCACGGGCAGTCGCGGCTTGCCGCGAAGTGGTCCCGTTCGTAACGTCGCGCACGCCCATCCCCCGGGCCTGCACGCCACCCCGACCTCACTCCGCATGCGGCCACCGACTCCCCTCGGCGCCCTGGCGCGTCGATGCCTCGTCGCCGTCCTCCTCGTCGCCGTCGCGCTCGCGCGTCCCGCGCAGGCGCAGGCACCGTCGTCCACCCCCACCGGGACCATCCGCGGCCGCGTCGTCGACGCGCGCTCGGACCAGCCCATTCCCGACGTCCAGCTCAGCGTCACCGGCGCGACGGTGAGCGCGATCACCGACGTGCGCGGCCAGTTCACGCTCACCGGCGTCCCCGCGGGGACCGTCACGCTGGCGGCGCGGCGGCTCGGCTTCCAGCGCGCGGCGCAGGCGGTGCGGGTGGTCGCCGGGCAGGTGAGCGAGGCGCGGTTCGCGCTGCAGGCGGTGGCGACGTCGCTCGACGAGGTGGTGGTGACCGGCACCGCCGGCGACGCGCAGAAGCGCGTGCTCGGCAACTCGATCGCGACGCTCAACGTAGCCGACGTGACGACCAAGGCGTCGGTGCAGAACATCTCCGAGGTGCTGCAGTCGCGCGTGCCGGGTGTGACGCTCCTCCCCGGTTCGGGAACGCCGGGCACCGGCACCGACATCCGCATCCGCGGCACGAGCACGCTGCAGGGGACGAACGGCGCCACGCGCCCCGTCTTCTTCATCGACGGCGTGCGCATGAACGACGGGCAGGCGGCGTCATTCTCGCCGACGGCGTCGGGGGCGGGCGGGGCCGGTGGGTCGCAGGTCGTGAACGTCCTCGACTTCATCAGCCCGAACGACATCGAGTCGATCGAGGTGATCAAGGGGCCGGCCGCCGCCGCGCTCTACGGCGCCGACGCGGCGGCCGGGGTCATCCAGATCATCACCAAGCGCGGCTCACGCGCGCAGCAGAAGCCCACCTGGACCGTGCGCGTCGATGCGGGTGCGAACCAGATGGCGCTGCGCCAGCCCGACAACTTCACGAACTGCGACCCGGTGAAGATCGCCGCCCTCTCCGGGCCGGTCGGGAACCAGGTGCCGACGTGGGGCGGCTGTCAGGGGGTGGCCCCGTTCACGGTGCTCACCGACAATCCGTTCGAGCGGACGCCGAGCGCCTTCCGTGACGGCTCGGCGACGCGCGTCAACGCCAGCACGCGCGGCGGCGGGCAGAACTTCTCGTACTACCTCACCGCCGATCGCGACATCAACAACGGCGTGCAGTTCAACAGCTTCGACAATCGGTGGTCGGGGCGCGGCAACTTCGACGTGACGCTCTCGCCGACGATCGACGTGAAGCTCAACGTCGCGTACCTCAGCACCGACATCCGCCTCCCGATCGGTGACGAATCGGGGAACGGCATCCTGCTGAGCGGCAACCGCGGCCGCCCGGGCTTCGGCTTCGGCCCCAATGCGGCCGACCCGGGGTGGCGCACGATCATCCCCGACAGCGCCAACCGGTACAACAACCTCACCAACACCAACCGCCTCATCCTCGGCGGGACGATCAACTGGCGCCCCTGGCAGCGCTTCCGCAACACGCTCACGCTCGGCTTCGACCGCTCGACCGGCCTCGCGACGCTCATCTCCGAGCCGACGAGCGTCGACACGCCGGCCGGGCTGACGGCCCAGCGCGTGCTGCGACCACGCACGTTCAGCATCGACTACCTGGGGACGTTCGACTGGAACGCCGGCGCGAACTGGGGGATGGTGACCAGCTTCGGGACGCAGATCATCGGCAACCGGAGCGAGGTGCTCGGCGCGACCGGCGTCGGGCTCGGCGCGCCCGACGTGACGCTCATCCAGACCGCGCAGACGATCACGGCCAGCAACACGTTCTCCGAGAACAACACCGTCGGCTACTACGTCAACCAGCAGGTCGGCTACCGGAACCGCCTGTTCGTGACCGCGTCGCTCCGCGCCGACGACAACTCGGCCTTCGGCACCGACTTCAACGTGCTGCTGCTGCCGCGCCTCTCGGCCTCGTACGTGGTGAGCGAGGAGCCGTACTTCCGCGACGGCTTCCGCAATCTCGGGATCGCCGACCTCAAGCTGCGCGCGGCGTGGGGGCGTGCGGGGCGCAACCCGCAGCCCTTCTCGGCGACGCGCACCTGGACGAGCGATCGCGTGACCCTCGGCAACGCCACCGGCTCCGCGCTCCGCACCTCGGCGTTCGGCAACGACGCGCTCAAGCCCGAACGGAGCGAGGAATGGGAGAGCGGCTTCGACGCGACCTTCGTCGGCGGGCGCGGGGTGATGGAGTTCACCTACTACATCAAGCGCACCACCGACCTGATCGCCGCACAGCCGCTGGCGCCGTCGCTCGGCTTCGCGGGCTCGCGCTTCGTGAACCTCGGCGCGATCCGGAACGCGGGCGTGGAGTTCGCGCTCGGCCTCACGCCGGTGCAGCGCCGCAACGTGACGTGGGACACGCGGCTCAATGTCGGAACCAACGACAACCAGTTGCTGAGCTTCGGTGACCCGACCAAGCTCAACGAGGTGCCGCCGAGCCAGGCCTACGGCGTGGTGCAGGAGCACCGGCCCGGCTATCCGCTCGGCGGCTACTGGGTGCCGGGGATCAACCGCAACGCGGACGGTTCGGTGCGCCTCACCGCCACGGGCGCCGTCGACACGACCACCACGCGGCTGTACGCCGGCAATCCGCTCCCGACCCACGAGCTGGGCTTCAGCAACACGTTCACCTTCTTCCGATACTTCCGCCTCTTCGCGCTCCTCGACTACAAGGGCGGCTTCGAGGTCTTCAACGGCAAGGAGCGAAACCGCTGCCAGCCGGCCAACGACAACTGCGAGCGCAACAACCTCGTGCCGAACGGGTGGCGCGCCCCGCTCACCGCCGCCGACAGCCTGGGCGCGCGCGAGCTGCTCGTGAACCGCACGCAGCTCCGCCCCTTCATCGAGCCGGGCGACTTCCTCAAGCTGCGCGACCTGTCGTTGACCTTCACGATGCCACCGTCGTGGGCCGCGCGGCTCCCGGGCCGGCCGGGCCAGGCGAGCGTCACGCTCACGGGGCGCAATCTGGGGATCCTCTGGACGCGCTACACCGGTGTCGACCCCGAGGTGAACGGCTACGCCAACCGCAACAACTTCATCCGCGTGGACCAGTACTCGATGCCGATGGTGCGCCGCGTGCTCGCCAGCGTGAACCTCACCTTCTGATGCGGAACCCGACCATGCCTGTCTCCCTCCCGCGCCGCGGCGCGCGCCGGGCGCTCGTGGCGGGGCTCGCCACGCTGGCGCTCGCCGGCTGCAACGACTTCCTGAGCGTCGACAACCCCGGCGCGATCCAGGAGCCCGCGCTCGAGGCGATCGCCTACGTCCCGCTGCTGGCCAACGGCGTGCTCGGCGAGTTCCAGCCGATGTACGCGCAGGTGATCATGTACTCGGGCGTCTTCGGCGACGAGCTGCGCAACAACCACGTCTTCTTCGAGAACCG
>JALOPO010000174.1 GCA_025453855.1 Gemmatimonadaceae bacterium | reverse complement strand
GCCGATCTGCGGGACGCGCCTGGCCTGGAGCCGCCGCACGCGACCGGGGAGCACGCCGAGGCCTGCGTCGCCGCCCTCGTCGCTCCCGTCGAAGAGGAGCTGCATGCCGAGGCAGATGCCGAGCACGGGAAGGCCGCCACGGATCGCGGCGCGCATCGCCGGAGGACGAGCGCGTCGGCGGCGATCGCGCGGAGCGGTTCGCGCTCCACCGTCACCTCCACGCCGGGGCGTTCGAGCGCCTTGTGGAGCGAGTGCAGGTTGCCGGCGCCGTAGTCGAAGAGGGCGATCCTCATGCGCAGCTCATGCGGCTCCCCGCGGGATGGCGATGGTGTCGGTGTCGCGGAGCGGGCCGCGCTCGGCGAGCACGCTGCGCAGCGCGTCGAGCGCCGCCTGCACCATGGGCCACGGCCCGACGCTGATGCGGAGCGTGTCGCCCACGTGCGGGAGCGCCGGGAAGGGGCGCACCGCCACGCCCCGCGCGCGCATCGCCTGCCCCACCGCCACGCAGTCGCTCACCGGCACGCAGGTGAAGTTGGCCGACGACGCGATCGGCGACAGCCCCATGGCGCGCAGCTCGTCCTCGAGCCGCAACCGGTTGGCGATCGCGAGCGTGACGTGCTCGTGCACCCACTCGCGATCGTGCTGCAGCGCGGCGAGCGCCACCGACTCGGCGAGCGCGTTCACCTTGTACGGGCCACGGCTCTTCTCGACCTCGCCCACCAGCGCGGGCGCGCCGATGGCGTAGCCGACGCGCATCCCCGCCAGCCCGTACGCCTTGCTCATGGTGCGCACCAGCAGGAGCCGGTCGCTCTCGGCGAGGAGCGGCACGTGCGACGCGTCGGCGCCGGCGAACTCGATGTACGCCTCGTCGAGGATCACCACGCCGGGAAAGGTGCGCAGCAGCCGGCGCAGCGCGTCGCGCGGGATCATGCGCCCGGTGGGATTGTTGGGCGCGCAGAGATAGAGGAGATCGGCGCCGGTGGCGGCGAGCGCCTCGAGGTCGGGGACATGCGTCGCGTCCTCCTCGATCGCCACATGCCGCAGCGCGTTCATGCGCGCGAAGATCGGCACCATGGCGAAGGTCGGCGTGCTCGAGGCGACCAGCGCGCCCGGATCGGCGAAGGCGCGCATCGCGCTGTCGAGCACGTCGTCGGAGCCGCAGCCGGTGACGATCATGTCGGGGGTCACGCCAGCGGTGGCGGCGAGCGCCGCCTTGAGCTCGGCCGCGTAGAGCGACGGGTAGCGCGTGATGCGCGAGATCGCGAGTTCGCGGAGCGTGCGCTCGGCGGTGGGCGGGAGCCCCCAGAGGTTCGTGTTGTCGGAGAGATCGATGGCGGTCGGGACGCGCTTCGGATCGTAGAGCGGGACGTCGGCGTAGGCCGCGCGCTGCACCGCGCGCGGCGGCTCGACCGGCGTGACGGTGCTGGTGGTGCGGGTGGCGGCGTCGCTCATCGTGACTCCCACTGCCGCGCGGCGGCGGCGTGGTTGGGGAGCCCCTCGGCATCGGCGAAGCGACCGACGTCGGTCGCGAGGGCCGCCGCCGCCGCGGGGGTGACGCGCTGCCAGCTCGTCCAGCGCACGAAGTCGAGCGTCGACAGCCCGGAGAACGAGCGCGCGAGGCCGCCGGTGGGGAGGACGTGGTTCGCCCCGGTCATGTAGTCGCCGAAGGCGACGCTCGCGCTCTCGCCCACGAAGATGGTGCCTGCGCCGCGCAGCTGCGCGAGCATCGCCTCGCGCGCGTCCTCGTCGACCGCCAGCAGGAGGTGCTCGGCCGCCCACTCGTTGGCGAACGCGACCGCCTCGATGGCGTTGTGTGCCACCACCAGCCCGCCCGCGAAGGCGAAGGCCTCCTCGACGATCGCGCGCCGCTCGATGCCGGGGAGCGCGACGAGGAGCGCGGCGGCGATGTCGTTCGCGACCGCATCGCCGATCGCCACGCACACCACCGCCGCACGCGGGTCGTGCTCGGCCTGCGCGAGGAGCTCGCGGGCGACGACGGCCGGGTGGGCGCTGTCGTCGGCGATCACGAGCAGCTCGCTCGGCCCGGCGGGCGAGTCGATCGCCACGGCCCCGGCACACTGCACCTTGGCCTCGGCCACGTAGGCGTTGCCGGGGCCGACGATGCGGTCGACGCGCGGCACGCTGGCCGTCCCGTACGCCATCGCCGCGATCGCGCCCGCCCCGCCGAGCATGAAGACGCGATCGGCGCCGGCCAGCGCGGCGGCGGCGAGCACCACCGGCGACGGGCGCCCGTCGGGCCCGGGCGGCGTGCAGACGATCACCTCGGCGACGCCGGCGACCTTGGCCGGCACCACGCCCATGATCAGCGAGCTCGGATAGGTCGCGCGACCGCCGGGCGCATAGACGCCCACGCGCTGCAGCGGATCGGGGCGCCGGCCGACGACGATCCCCGGCTCGGTCTCGACCTCCATGGCCACCGGGCGGAAGGCGGCGTGCGCGGTGCGCACGTTGTGGATGGCGCGACCGAGGACGCGCCGCAGCTCGGGGTCGAGCCAGGCGAGCGCGGCGTCCCACTCGGCCCGTGGCACCTCGAGCGAGGCGAGGTGCACGCGGTCGAACTCGAGCGCCAGCGCACGGAGCGCGTCGTCGCCATCGCGGCGCACGCGCGCGATGATCGCGGCGGTCGCCTCGCGCACCGACTCGTCGGTGCTCGTGCCGCGATCGCACATCGCGGCGCGCTCGGCGGGTGCGAGGTCGCGCAGGCGACCGCCGAAGCGGAACGGGAGCGCGGCGCGCGCGGCGCCGCCCGGGACGCGGAGAGGGATGATCGACATGCGCCGCTCAGGGCATGAGGCGTTCGATGCGCGTGACGAGGATCCCCTCGCCACCGACCTGCTTGAGCTGCGCGATGGTGCGGTAGATGGTCGCCGCCGGCACCACGGCGTGCACCGCGACCATCGAGCCGCCGTTCATGATGTCGATCACCGTGGGGCCGTTGAGGCCGGGGATGATCTGCTTGACCGCCTCGAGCTGCGCGCGCGGCACGTTGGCCATGAGGTAGCGACGCCCGCGGGCGCGCAGCACGCTCGCCAGCGCATCGACGAGCTCCGCGAGCGGTGCGCGGCGCGGATCGTCGGCACCGTGGCTGGTGACGAGGCGCGCGCTCGACTGCATGACGGTGACCACCTCGCGCATCCCGTTCACCTTGAGCGTGCTTCCGGTGCTCGTCAGGTCGACGACGATGTCGGCGATGCCGAGGTGCGGCGCGATCTCGGCGGCGCCGCTCACCGGGACGATCTCCACCGGCACGCGCTCGCGCTCGAAGAAGCGGCGCGTGACGCCCGGAAAGACGGTCGCGACGCGCGGCCGGCCGGTGAGGTCGTCGAGCGAGACGATGCCGCTGTCCTCGCGCGCCGCGACGACGAGGCGGCAGCGCCCGAACTCGAGGTCGAGGAGCTCGTGCACCTCGCGTCCCGACTCGGCGACGAGATCGGCGCCGGTGATCCCCGCGTCGGCCGCACCGTCGGCGACGAACTCCGGGATGTCGGCGGCGCGCACGAAGATCGCCTCGAACTCGCCGCCGAGCGACGCGGTGAGGGCGCGATCGCCGCGCACGCGCACCTCGAGGCCGGCGTCGGTGAAGAGTTCGCGGGCGTCCTCGGCGAGGCGACCCTTGTTGGGCAGGGCGATGCGGAGCATTGCGGCGGGAGAGCGGGAACGAAAAAACGGCGGCCCGTCCGGAAGGGACGGGCCGCCGCGGTCATGCGTGCGCGCCGGAGCGACTCAGGCGCAGCACCAACCCCGGACGACGCCCGTCGGGCGGCGGCCATGATGATGGTGGTGGTGCACGGCGCGGAGGATCGGCATGACGCGACAAGCGTAGCCGCTGCCCGGCGGCGCGTCAATCGGGCAGGCGCCCGGCGCCACGCCGATGCACGAGCGATGCAGGGACACGCAGGCGGCGCTCAGTGCCGCGATGCGACCTGCGCCATCTCGCCGTGCAGCCGCCGCGCGAGCGGCGTGAAGACGCGGTCGGCGCCCGCGCGCGAGAGATGGTCGTCGTCGTGATAGAGGAGTGCGCCGTCCACGTAGGCGCGGCACCAGCGCGCATCGCAGAGCGGCTCCACCGTGTCGTAGCGCTCGAGTCCGGGGATGCGGCGTGCGAGTTCGTCGATGGCGGCGCGATAGCCCGCGGTGCGCGCATCGAGTGCCGCGCGCGGGATGGCGCACGGCGTGCGCACCGAGCGCAGGCCGAGCGGGCGTCCGGTGACGCAGCTCCGCGGATCGAAGCCGAGCTCGGGGTGATCGACCACGAGGATCACGCGCCTCCCCGTCGCCTGCAGTCGCGCGATGGTGCGCGCCATCCCCTCGACCCAGAGCGCGACGAGGCGCGCGGTGTCGGGGCGTGCGGCATCGCTGCGCACGGGGAGGATGGGGAGCCCCGTCTCGTGGCCGAACGCGGTGCCGGTCACCTGGAAGGCGCCGCGCGACGCGAGCAGCACGGTGTGCACCGTCGGCTCGCGCTCGATGAGGTCGAGCGCGAGGCGCACCGCGCGATGGCAGCGTGCGCGATTGCGCGCTTCTGGCGAGTCGGCTTCGGCGACGGTCGGGAGGAGCGTGGGGGCGCAGCCGGGGCGTCCCACGAGCAGTGGCCCGGCGTCGCGCGGGAGCGCCGTGACGAGCGTCGCATAGAGCGCCTCGGCATGGCTGTCGCCGAGGATCGCGATGCGCGGCGGCGCGTGATCGCGGCGGAAGCACCAGCTTCCCTGCCGCGTCTGCGCCTCGGGGACGCAGCGCACGCTGGCCTGCTGCGCCGCGTCGACCAGCGCACGATCGGCGGCGCGGAGCACCGCGACCTCGTCGCGCACGCCGGCCACGTAGCGTGCGGGGACGCCGTTGGCGCGCACGATCAGCAGCGCCGCGCATGCCACCGCGACGAGCGAGATCGCGAACGGCCGCAGGTCGCGCAGCTGCGGCGCGCGGGCGCCGATCCGCGCGGCGACGCGGCGCTGCAGCGGGCGCTCGATGCCCACGTACGTGAGGTGCGCGAGCGCGACGGCGAGGA
>JALOPO010000005.1 GCA_025453855.1 Gemmatimonadaceae bacterium | reverse complement strand
CTGCGCGTGCGCGGCGTGCGCATCGAGCGCACCCACGTGGTTGGCGGAGATGCGCCCGCAGCCGACGAGGGCGAAGCGGAGGGGGCGATCGGTGATGGGCGCGGCGACCGCGGGGACGACGAGACTCATGAGGTCACGGACGGAAGGGGGACCATCGCGCCATCAGCGGTCGCGACCCGTGGCACGTGCCGCGCCGGGACGCCAGCGCAGGGTGAATGTGACGTTGCGCGCGTCGACCTGCAGCTCCTCGTTCTGCCAGCAGAAGCCGAGCGCCTGCCACCAGACGTTCATGCGCTGCTGCATGGTGACCGAGGCGTCGAGGCCACCCCAGCGCCCACGATCGACGCCGCCGCGCACGCCCCAGAGCAGCGACGTGTCGTGCTTGCACAACCCGTTGCCGAGCGGACGCGGGATCGTGTAGAACGAGTCGTCGTCCCAGCGGATGCGACTCGCGAAGAGACCGACGCTCGCGTCGCGGCGCATGACGTCGAGCGCGAGCCACTGCGTGTTCGCCCCGGGGCCGACGGCTGCGCCGAGCACCTGGCCGCGCTGCGAGAAGCCGCCGCTCACCGAGCGACTCGTGTACCACGACCCGGTGGGACGGAAGCGGTACGTGGAGCTCTGTGTCGTCTGCGTGTGCTCGCCCTCCACGCGCAGGAGCGCGCGCCCGGCGCGGAGCGGGCGCACGAACTGGAAGCCGACGGTGAATGCCTGCGAGTGATTCGGTGCCGAGAGCAGGTCGCCGAGGTTGCGCGGCTGCTCCGCCCGTCCCCACTCGCCCCACAGCTCGAAGCCGTCCTCGGGCAGGCGCCAGTGGGCCATGACGCTGAAGAGCTGGTCGGGTCCGATCGTGCGCACCGTGTCCCCAGCGGGACGCGCGTTCGGCCGTCCCACGCTGCGGACGACGTCGAAGAGGCGCTCGCCCCACCCGTTGGAGACTTCCGCCGCCACCAGGCGCGCGACGCCGACGGTCAGCTCGCGGCGCGCGAACCACGGGCGCCACGTGAGCGCCGCGCCCGAGAGCGTGCGCGCGGTGTCGACCGGGTAGCCGTCGCTCAGGAAGTCGGAGCGGGAGAGGCCGCCGATGAAGAACTGGCCGTCGAAGCTGCCGACGCGCGTGTCGTGCTCGCGCACCGGCCGCACGTAGGCGCGCGGCACGCCGGCCGCGTGCGTGCTCAGGAGGAGCGCGTTGCGCATGCCCGGCCCCCACCACTGCGGCTCGGAGGTGAGCCCGAACTCCAGCGAGGCGGTGCGCGCCCAGATCAGGAAGGTTCCCGGGTCGACGCGCGTGAGCGCCTGGTCACCGAAACGGCGTGGATTGTCGAGCGACCGCGTGTACGCGTGGAACGGGTTCGCCCACAGGTTGCCGCCCGCCGGGAGGAACGGCACGATCTGCGGATCGCTCGGCAGCGGGAAGTCGCTGTTCTGCGCGTGCCAGAGCGTGGGCGCCACCACGATGCCGAAGTTCCTGGTGCAGAGTGCGCCGCCGAGGCTCACGCTCACGCTGCTCCCCCGCCCCGCCCACATCGCGCCGTCGTTGAGCGAGAAGGGGAGATCGGAGTTGTTCACGAAGGCGACGTCGGGGCGCACCACGCGCCACTGCACCGTCCCCTCGGCCACTGCCGCGCCGCCGAGCGACTCGCGGAGCGGGTCGGCGCTGCCGCGCAGCAGCCGCACGGGGGCACCGTCGACCAGGCGCCAGGCGCGCGCACGATCGTCGGCACCGCCGGTCGGCATCGCGATCGTCGCCGCGCCATCGCACGCCGCAGCGGGGGCCTGCGCCGCGAGCGGTGCGGCGTGCGCGCCCGCGAGCACCCCGAGCGCCATCGCCCCCCTCCGGCCGATGCGACGCGCGCAGTAGCTTCCGCCCCCATGCACTCCCCGCTCGAGACCGATCGTCATGCCCGGCAAAGCTAGCTGGCGCGCGACGCGACGCCGCGTCGGCACCGCCTGCCTCATGGCCGCGGGCGCTGCGGCCGTCACGCCGGCGCATGCGCAGTGGATGACGTGGCGGGGCGACGGCGACGCCGGCATGGGCGCACCGGTGGGGAGCGACCTCGAACGGTACGTGCGCGCACTCACGGTGGCCGGCATCGTGCGACCGCTGCCATGGAGCGGCCGCCCCTTCTCGGCGGCGGAGCTCGAACGCATCGGCGCCACGGCGGCCGACTCGCTGCACCCGTGGTCGCGCGCGCTGCGCTCGGAACCCGGTGCAGCGCTCATCGCGCCCGGCGTCGTGGCGCGCGTCAACTCGGGCTTTCCATGGGGGGCGAACGATGGCCCGATGTGGAGCGGCCGTGGCCTCACGGTCGCCGCCGGCGCGGGAGCGAGCTGGCGCCGCGGGCCGCTGTCGCTCGTGGTCGCGCCCGTGGCGTGGGTCGCACAGAACGCCCCCACGCCGCTGCTCGCGAACGGCGAGCAGGGACGCCTCGTGTATGCCGACGGCCAGTTCGCACGCTTCGTCGATCGACCGCAGGCCTTCGGCGACCGAGCCTTCGCGCAGGTCGACCCGGGGCACAGCCAGCTCCGGCTGGAGGGGCACGGCCTGGTCGTCGGCCTCGGCACGAACAACATCGGCTGGGGGACGGGCGAGGCATTCGCCCCGCTGCTCGGCGCCAACGCGCCGGGCTTCCTCCACGGCTTCCTCGGCACCAGCGCCGATGGGCTCGTGCTCAACGGCATCGGTCGCGTGGGGCTGCGCTACATCGCGGGTGTCCTCGACCAGAGCCGCTGGTCGACGGTCTCGGGGTCGCGGCACTTCGTGCGCTTCGACGAGCCGGGGACGCGTCGCATGGCGTCGGGGCTCGCGGCGAGCTTCATGCCCGCCTTCCTCCCCACACTGGAACTCGGCGCGACGCGCTTCTTCCACAGCCCGTACTGGGCCGGCAGCCGCAAGTGGCAGGCGCTCGGCAAGCCGATCGAGGGGATCCTCAAGTCGGAACGCGAAGTCACGAGCGAGTTCCCGGGTGATCCGCAGGGTGACCTCGACAACCAGCTCGGCACGCTCTACGCACGGCTCCACCTCCCCAGGCGCGGCGCGGAAGTCGCGCTCGAGTGGATACGCGAGGACCATTCCTACGACCTGCGCGACCTGGCGCAGGAGCCCGAGCAGAACGCCGCCTTCCTGGCCAGCCTGCGCGTCGCGACGCACCGCTCCGCCCGGCGGATCGGGATGCTCACGCTCGAGTACTTCGACGGCGACATCGCGCCCATCGCGCGCCAGCGGCCCCAGGGCAACCTGTTCATCCACATCCCGCTCGCGCAGGGACACACGCAGCGCGGGCAGCTGCTCGGCATCCCGATCGGCGTGGGCGCCGTGTCGGGGCAGCGGATCGCGTGGGAACGCTTTGATCCGGCGGGGAGCTGGCGCGGCGAGATCCAGCGCTGGCGCACCCGCATGCGCCGCTCGACCGACCCGCAGAACCTCAACTTCGATGCGCCGGGTTTCATCGCCCGCAGCGGCGAGACGATGTTCGACGCGAGCGTGACGCGGCTGCGCCGGCAGGGGCGCGGCGGCACCGGTTCCCTGACGGCCGGCGCGGTGCTGGCGTCCGCCTTCAACTTCGGCGGCTCGCGACTGAATCTGTACGCGCAGCTGGGGCTTCGCGCCTGGTGACCGGGATGCGCCCGGGGTCACCGGGTGCCATTACGTTTCCCGCGTGACCGAGACCCTCCAGGCCCCCGACCACGCGACCGAAGTCCGGCGCGGCCAGCGCTTCGAGTTCGGCGCCAACTGGGCGCGCTTCCTCCGCACGCTCAACGACGAGCGCATCGCCGAGGCCGAGCGTTCGCTCGTGCGCGGCCTCGGGCGCGAGCGGCTGGACGGCCTGCGCCTCCTCGACGCCGGCTCGGGCTCCGGGCTCTTCAGCCTCGCGGCGCGCCGGCTCGGGGCACACGTCACCAGCTTCGACTACGATCCGCAGTCCGTCGCCTGCACCACCACGCTGCGCGACCGCTACTTCGCCGACGATCCGCACTGGACGGTGCAGCGCGGCTCGGTGCTCGACCCGGCCTTCCTCGCCACGCTCGGCGACTTCGACATCGTCTACTCGTGGGGCGTGCTGCACCACACCGGGCGCATGTGGGAGGCGATCGAGCACACCGCCGCGCGGGTGGCACCCGGCGGGCAGTACTACATCGCGCTCTACAACGACCAGGCCAAGCTCTCGTCGTTCTGGCTGGCGGTGAAGCGGCTCTACTGCAGCTCGGCGATCGGGCGCTGGCTGGTGGTCGGCACCTTCGTCCCGCTCTTCGCGCTCATCAACCTCGCGGCCGACATCAAGAACGGGCGCTCCCCCGCGAAGTTCTATCGCGAGTACATCCGCCGCCGCGGGATGTCCGCGGTGCACGATTGGATCGACTGGCTCGGTGGCCTCCCGTTCGAGGTGGCCGGACCCGGCGACGTCTTCACCTTCCTGCGTGCGCGCGGCTTCGCGCTCACGCACCTCGTCACCACGCCATCGCTCGGGTGCAACGAGTTCGTCCTCGTCCGTGAGCGACGCTGACGCGTCGGGGCCGGTCCGGGTCGCCCACGTCATCACGACGCTCGTTCCCGGCGGTACCGAGCGCGCCCTGCAGCGACTCGTGCTCGCCACGCGCCCGCTCGGCATCGCGCACGACGTCATCAGCCTGACCGATGGCGGCACCGTCGCCGACGAGCTGCGCGCAGCCGGTGTCGCGGTGCACTCGCTCGGCATGGCGCGGAGCGGCGCGCTCCCCGATGCGGGCGGGATCGCGCGGCTCCACACGCTGCTCCGCCGGCTGCGGCCGGAGGTCGTGCAGGGGTGGATGTACCACGCGAACCTGCTCGCGGGTCTCGTCGCGCCGCTGGCCACGGGGCGCCGCGCGCTGTGGGGCATTCGCGCCGCGAGCGTCCCGGCCGATCGCGAACGGCGTCGCACGGTGCTCACCGCCGCGGTCACCGCGCGACTGGCGCGCACGATGCCGCGCGACATCCTGGTGAACGGCGAACGCGCGCGCGACACGCACGTCGCGGCCGGCTACCCGGCGTCGCGCATGACGCTCATCCCGAACGGGTACGATCTGGCGCGGTGGCGACCCGACGACGCGGCACGCGTCGACGTGCGCCGCGAGCTCGGGATCGCGGACGACGCACCGCTGGTGGGGATGATCGCCAACTTCCGCCCCATCAAGGATCACGCGACCTTCCTCGCGGCGATGGACGCACTGCGGCGCACGCTGCCATCGCTGCAGGTGCTCGTCGTCGGCGTCGATGCGACGCGCGCGCATCCCGCCTTCGCCGCCCTCGCCGATCGCACGACGCTCGGAGCCGCGCTGCACGCCCTCGGCGCGCGCAGCGACGTGCCGCGAGTGACCGCCGCACTCGACGTGGCGGTGCTCACCTCGGTGGACGAGAGCTTCCCGAACGTGGTCGCCGAAGCGATGGCGTGCGCGGTCCCCGTCGTCTCGACCGATGCCGGCGACGCCCGCACGATCCTCGGCAGCGCGGACGACATCGTGCCGGTCGGTGACGTGGATGGCGTGGCGCGACGCGTGGCCGCGTGGCTGGTGCAGCCGGAGGCGACACGACGCGCGCATGGCCGCGCCCTGCGTGCGCGCGTCGAGCGCGAGTACGGGCTCGACGTGGTCGCTCGACGCCACGCCGACTACTGGCGTGCCATGGCCGGCGCGCCGAGCAGCGCGAGATAGCGGTCCACCGCCGTGTCGAGCGTGTACGGCGCCAGCACCGACGCCGGCACCGGACGACGCGTCCCCGCCTCGTCGACGAGCGCACGCATGGCATCGGCGAGCGCGGCCACGTCGCCGACGGGGACGAGCCGCCCCCACCGCCCGCCATCGAGGATCTCGCGCGGCCCGGTCGGGCAATCGGTGGCGACCACGGGGGTGCCGAGCGCCAGCGCCTCGATGAGCACCGTCGGGAGCGCCTCGAAGACGCTGGAGAGCACGAAGCCGGCGCTGCGTCGCATGGCCGGATAGGGCGACGGCGCGAACCCCGGCATCGCGACCGCGTCGGCGAGACCGAGTTCCGTGCGGAGCGCCTCGAGGTCGGGGCGCAGCACCCCCTCGCCAAGGATGACCAGCCGCGCACGATCCTGCAGCCCTGCCGCGGCGAAGGCACGCAGCAGCGTGGCGAAGTCCTTCTGGTGCCAGAGCCGCCCGACGCCGAGCAGCACCGGCACGCGCACGTCGTCAAACCACGGATGCGGCGCGGGTGCCGTGGCGCGCTCCGCGAGATCGGGGAGCACCACCGGATTGGCGATCACCTCCACGCGCCCCACGCGCGACCCGAGGAAGGCGCGCAGGTCCTCCCCCGCCCCGTCCGAGACCGCCACCACGGCGTGCGCGCGTCCGTAGAAGCGACGAATGAGCGGCGGGAGGAGGACGCGGTCGGTCCACGCACCCGGATTGCTGATCGTGCGCGACATCGTCGTGTGCACCACGCACGTCACCGGGGTGCGCGTGCCGGCGCGCGCCACCGCCCACAGCGCGACCAGGTTCGCATGGTCGAGCGCACTCACGAGATGATCCGGCCGTTCGCGCCGCAGCCAGTGCGTGAGCGGCGTCAACGCACGCACCACGCGGCCCGCCCCCAGGTCGACGACGCGCACCGCCGGGGGCACGTCGGCGAGGAAGGGACCGGTGCGCGCTGCGAGGAGCAGATCGACCGCGTGCCCCCGTGCCGCGATGCCGCCGGCGAGGTTGAGCGTGACGCGCTCCGCGCCGCCCCCCTCGAGTGACGGCAGGAAGAAGGCGATGCGCATCAGTCGCGCCCCATCGCCTCGCGCAGCACGTCGCGCCAGCGTGTCGCGATCGCGTCGGGCGCGAAGCGGTCCGTCACCTCGCGCGCGCGCTCACCGAGGCGTCTCCGCATCGCGTCATCACGCGCCAGCGACACCATCGCCTCGGCGATCGCGGCGGCGTCGATCTCCACCAGCCGTCCGTCGATGCCGTCGCGCACCAGTTCGGATGGCCCGGTGGGGCAGCGCGTCGCGATCACCGCGCACCCGGCCGCCATGGCCTCGGCGAGCACGTTCGGGAAGCCCTCGAAGCGCGAGGAGAGGACGAAGAGCCCGCAGCGCGCGTACTCCGCGCCCATGTCGGCGATGCGCCCCGGCAGCGCCACCGCGTCGGCCTCGAGCCCCGCCGCACGCACGCGCGCCTCCAGTGCGGCGCGCTCGCTCCCTTCGCCGACGATGCGCAGCGACCACGCCGGCATCCGCGGTCGCGCCATCGCGAAGGCATCGATCAGCAGGTCGAACCCCTTCTGCGGTTCGAGGCGGCCGGCCGCGAGCACCGTGCGGCCACGGGGCGCGTCGATGGCCGCGGTCACCGGCGCCACGCCGTTCGGGATCACGCGCACGCGGCCGTGCAGTGCGGGGGCGAAGAAGGGGACGAGTTCCGCGGACTGCACCGTGATGCGACGCGCCCAGGGATAGGTGAGGCGACGCAGCCGGTCCCACGCGGCGCCCACCGGGAGCAGCCACGGGTTGTTCCGCTCGGCCACGACCACCGGGATGCTCGTGCCGCGCAGCGCGAGCAGCACCAGCACGTTGGTGCGATCCATGAACGAGAGCACCACGTCCGGGCGCGACGCGACGACGGCGCGCCGCAGGGCGCGCACGCGCCCGGCCGTCGCGCGGACCGCCTGCAGCGGCGTGCGAGAATCGGAGAGCACGCCGAGCGCGACCCGCGTCACGGCGCGGGGCAGTGCATGGAAGTCGGCGCGCGCATCGGACAGGGTCACCAGCGTGACCGCGCTCCCCTGCGACGCCAGCGCACCCGTGAGCCAGCTCATGACGCGCTCGGCGCCGCCCGCGCCGAGCGAGGAGATCACGCACGTGATGCGCCGCGGCTCGGTGCCGCCGCGTGGGACGGTCATGCGGCGGCGCCGCGCCCCGCATCGCTGCGCCGTCGCGCGGCGCGCCAGCCCCCCACGAGCGCGTCCCAGCCCGCCTCGTCGTCGCGGCGGAGGCGACGCAGCACCACGCCGGCGAGCAGCAGCAGCGCGGTCACGACGCTCCCGGCGATGGTGGCCAGCACCGTCTTGAGCGCGAGGAAGCGCCGATCGGGCTGCGCCGGCACCTCGGGCGACTCGAGCACGGTGATCACCGGCGTGTCGCGCACCTCTTCCACGCGCGACTGCTCGTAGCTCTCGGCGAGCGCCGCGAAGAGGCGCTGGCGCAACGACACCTCGCGCTCCAGGCGCCCCTCGGCGACGCGCAGGTCGCTCGAGCCGAGGAAGGTGCGGTTGCGCTGGCGGAACTCCTGCAGCCGGTCCTCGGCCTGCTCGAGCTCGCGCTTCATCTCCTGCAGGCGACGTTCGGAGAAGACGCGCTCGGCCCGTGCCTGCGACTGCCGCTTCTCGAGGTTGAAGCGATTCACGCGCTCGAGGATCCCCGCGGCCACCTGGCGCGCGAGCTCCGGCTCCTTCACGCTCACCGCCATGCGCACGATGTTCGTCTTGGCGTCGGCCGAGACGACGAGGCGCTGTCCACCGAGCACGCGGATCGCGTTGTCGATGCGCTCCGCCTCGTTCTCGCCACGGATGTCGAGCCAGTCGACGAGCGTGCGCGTGGCGCCGGCGGCGGCGTAGCGCGCCGTGACCACCTCGCGCAGCAGCTCGCGCGAGCGGATCAGCTCCGCATAGAAGAAGACGCTCTGCGAACCGTCCGCGCCCGGCACGTTGACGCCAAGCTGCGCGGCCAGGCCGCCGAGGTTGCCCGGCGCCGCGTTGCGGCGCTGCTGCGGGGTGAACGAGGCGCGCGAGGTCCACATGCGCGTCGAGAGGAGCGTGACCGTGGCCGCGATCGCCCCGGCGAGGAGCCCGCACAGGACGATGGATCGCCAGCCACGCAGCAGCACGCTGGCCAGCCCGAAGAGCGTGAGCGGCGGATTGCCCGCCGACGCGGCGCGTTCGATCACGCGACCTCCACGCGGCTCGGCTCCGCGTCGAGCCAGGCCTGCAGCATGAGCACGTTCCAGAGCCAGTAGTGTGCCGGCACGCCGCCCAGGTGCGACGCCCACGCGGCCCGCACCGGCGCCACGTCGAGCAGCCCCTGGTCGCGCAGCCGCCCCGCATCGAGCAGCGTCTCGCCCCAGTCCCGCAGCGGACCGCGCAGCCAGGCGTCGATCGGCACGCCGAAGCCCTGCTTGGGGCGATCGAGCAGCGTGCGCGGCACGTAGCGATCGAGGACGCGGCGCAGCACCCACTTCCCCTGCCCCTCGCGCACCTTGTAGGCCAGCGGCAGCGACCACGCGAACTCGATCACGCGGTGGTCGAGCAGCGGGATGCGTCCCTCGAGGCTCACCGCCATCGACGCGCGGTCCACCTTCGCGAGGATGTCGTCGGGGAGGTAGGTGACGAGGTCGAGGAACATCATGCGCTCGGTCAGGTCGACGAGCGGCGGGAGCGCATGGCGTCCCGTGAGCCACGTCGCCGGCTCGGAGGCGCCGACCAGGCGGTCGGGGCGCTCGTCCTGCGAGACCAGGCCACGATAGAACGCATCGCCGTCGGCGGCCGCGATCACGTCGGCCACCTTGTGCACCTGGGCGCCGAAGTCCGGGCGCCGGAGACGCGACGGCAGGAGCGGGCGCACGGCGCCGGCGGCCGCGTTCCAGCCGGCAGGTGTGAGCGCGGTGAGTCCGCGTGCCACACCGCGGCGCAGCGTGCGCGGAAAGGGGGCCACGCGACGCCAGATGTCGCGCCCGATGAAGTAGCGCTGGTAGCCGCCGAACAGCTCGTCGCCCCCGTCGCCGGAGAGCGCCACCGTCACGTGCCGGCGCGCGAGCGCCGAGACGAGGAAGGTCGGGATCTGCGACGAGTCGCCGAAGGGCTCGTCGTACATCGTGGGGAGGCGCGGGATCACGTCGCGCGCCTCCTCGGAGGTCACGTACAGCTCCGTGTGGTCGGTGCCCAGGTGGCGCGCCACCGCCTTCGCATGCTGCGCCTCGTCGTACCCCGCCTCGTGGAAGCCGATGCTGAACGTGCGCACCGGGCGCGCGCTCTGCGCCTGCATGAGCCCCACCACCACCGACGAATCGATGCCCCCGGAGAGGAAGGCACCGAGCGGGACGTCGGCCACCATGCGCATGCGCACCGCATCGGCAAGCAGCGTGTCGAGCGCCGTCACGGCGTCCTCGGCGCTCCCCGCGAAGGGCGTCGCGCGTGCGTGGCGGACCGCGGCCGCCGGATCCCAGTACGCCACCGGCGCGGGGAGCATGCCGGGCGCCGCGTCGGCATCGATGCGCACGCGCGCCCCGGGCGGGAGCTTGGCGATCCCCTCGTACGCGCTGTACGGCGCGGGGATGTAGCCGTGGCGCAGGAAGAGCGCGAGCGCACCGCGGTCGTGCGTCCCCTGCCAGCGCGGATGCGCGCGCAGCGCCTTCAGCTCCGAGCCGAACAGGAGTACCCCGCGATGCCAGCCGTAGTACAGCGGCTTCTCGCCCGCCCGGTCACGCGCCAGCCAGAGCGCGCGCTCCGCCCGGTCCCACGCCGCGAACGCGAACATCCCGTTGAAGCGGGCGAGCGCCCCGTCGATGCCCCAGCGCTCGATCGCCGCGAGCATGATCTCGGTGTCCGAGTGGCCGCGCCACGCGATCGCGCCATCGCGCTCGAGCTCCTGGCGGACCTCCGCGAAGTTGTAGATCTCGCCGTTGAATGCGATCCACCAGCGTCCGCTCGCCGAGGCCATGGGCTGGTGTCCCTCGACCGAGAGGTCGAGAATCGCGAGCCGGCGATGCCCGAGGGCGACGCCCGCCTCCGCGTCGACCCACGCGCCCGCGCCGTCGGGCCCGCGATGCGCGATGGCGAGCGCCATCCGCAGGACGGTGGCGTGCAGGGCCTCGGCGCTGGTGTCGCGCGCGGGGGCCAGGAAACCGGTGATGCCGCACATCGTGGAGGGGGCGCGCGCCTACGGCGCGGCCGCGTAGTCGGTGAGGGTGGTGTAGGCGAGCAGCACGAGGAGCACCGTCGCCCCCGCGGCCGCGCTGCGGAGCCAGTACGCCTGGCGACGCTCGGTGGCGAGGGCCACGGCGACCGCCATGAGCATCGGCGGCTCGATGGTGGAGTAGACCTGGCGCGGTCCGCTGTACGAGCGCCCGACGGCGAAGAAGGCCCATGCCAGCACGAGCGCGCCCACGAAGTACGCGCGGTACGGCGACCGCCAGCGCACGAGCCAGAGGAGGAAGCCGCCGAGGCCGAGGCCGGCGGCGACCGTGCGGAGCATGAGCAGCCCGTCGTAGCCGTTGCGCCAGTAGAGGCTCGGATACGGATTCAGCGGCGCGCGCACCGCGTCGCGCGCGATGTCGGGCAGCGTCGAGTTCACCTGCAGGAACGCCTCGTCCTGCGTGAGTCGCTGCTCGTTGATCGCCGCCACGACGGTGGGATCGAAGAGGAAGCGATTCTCGGGCGAGAGGATCGTCTCGATCGGGGCGCGCAGCGGCCCCGCCAGCGCGCCGATCGCCACCAGCCCGCCGACGAGCACCAGGCGCGGATGGCGACGCCAGGTCGCCAGCGCCGCGATCGCCGTCGCGACGCCGAGGATCGCGATGGCGTAGACGCGCAGCGAGAAGAGTGCGAAGGCGCTCAGCAGCGCCGCCACCCAGGCGAGCGGGGCACGGCCGCCGCGCGCGAGCAGCGCGATGGCCGCACTCGTGTAGGCGCAGAGCAGGAGCGCGAGCAGCGTGTCCTTCATGTTCTGCGCCGACATCCAGATCGCCGGTGGCCAGAGCAGCAGCAGCGCGGTCATCGCGATGCGGGCCCGGTCGCGCGCCTGCGCGTCGTCCACGAGCCACCGGAAGGCCGGCCATGCCGCCAGCGGCAGCAGGAGCGACAGCACGACGTTCAGCAGCGACATCTGCAGGTAGAGATAGCGCTCGCTCCCGCCGAGGCGGAACATCAGCGTGTTCAGCGACTCGTACAGCCAGTTCAGGTCCGCGTACGACTCCTGCAGCCCGACCGCCTTCCGCACGTAGCCGACGCCGTCGATGTTGATGAGCGTCGTGTCGAGCGCCTCGTATCCCGCGGCCTGGTTGTAGAACGCGAGCGGGACGCGCAGCACGAGCCCGAGCGCCGCCAGCACGGCATACACGCCCCACGGCCGCAGGCGCGCGGGCGCCGCCGCCAGCGCAAGGCTCATCGTCGCCACGAGGGAGCGCGCCCGGCGATCAGGATGCTGCGCGGTGCACGAAGACGAACTCGTTGCACCCCTGCCGATTGCCGACCAGGAACTCGCGCTCGAGCACGAACCCGGCCGGCGCCACCCAGCCCGCGACCGTCGCCGGCGACGCGACCTCGAACGGCCAGCCGCCGAGCCAGTCCACGTAGTCGTGCCAGAGCGACATGCCGCGCTCGAGCGCGAGCCGTCCGCGTGCCAGCCGCACGAGCACGCGCAGCGCGAGGTACGGCAGGTGCGCCACCGTCATCGCGACGCGGCCGACGGGTCCCGCGTTGTACCATCGCTTCACGCGGATCCAGTAGTCGCTGATCCACCCCTGGTCGTTGTAGAGCGCGATCACGAGGCGACCGCCGGGGCGCACGCGCGCGATCGCATTGTCGACCGCCTGTCGCAACGCACCCGTGTGGTGCAGCACCCCCCACGAGTAGACGACGTCGAAGGTGCCGAGCCGCTCCAAGAAGGCCCGATCGAGCACCGACCCCTGCCCCACCACGCGCCAGCGCGCGTCGTCACCCGCGTAGCGCCCCTGGAGCGTGCGCGTGCACGCCACCGAATCGGCGTCGTAGTCGAACGAGGTGACGTCGGCACCCAGGCGCCACGCGGCCAGCGAGTGGAGCCCGCTCCCCGAGCCGATGTCGAGCACCCGCTGCCCCGCGAGCGCGCGCGTGCCGAGCAGGCGCGCGAGCGCCGCATCGGCCTCCGCGATGGCACGGTCGTCGAGCGTCTCCAGGAAGCGCGCCCAGTTGGCGCCGAAGGCGAAGCGATCCGGCGTGCCGGGTGCCGCTTCCACGCCCTGGCCCGCCACGGGGCCGGCGGTCTGCACGGTCATCCGCCGAATCTAGCCGCGCCGGGGCCCACCGGACACCCGCACGGGCCGGCGATCGCACGACCAACTCGCTGCGCCACCGTCACTTGGCGCCGTCGCGGGGGGCCCGTCGCGTCATGCGCCCCTCAGGCGCCCGGCAGCGCGGCCGCGCGCTGCCGTCGCGTGATCCAGACCGCGAAGGCGACGTTCACGAGCAGCGTGACGCCGTGCGCCACCGCCACCGTGGCGGCGGCCCCCCGCGCCCCGTGCGCCGGCACGACGAGCTGCAGCGCCGCATACGTGGCGACGCCCAGTCCGAGCGTGATCCCCGACGCCGCCGCGAACAAGCCGCGGCCGATCCACTGCGGCGCCATGAGCATCGAGAACGACTGCGCCACGGTACCCAGCAGCAGGAGCCGGAGGAGCGGGACGGTGTCCGCGAAGCGATCCCCCGCCAGGAGCTGCACCAGCCACGGGGCGAGCACCCCCGCGGTCAGTGCGCCAACAGCCACGAGCGCCACGACCGCCACCATCGCCCGGCGCGTCGCGCGCCACGCGGCATCGGGGCCGAGCGTCCCCACGCGCCCGTAGAAGACCACCTGCGCCGCCTGCGAGACGACGAGCGGCAGCGCCGCCGCCTGCACGGCGAGCTGGTAGAGCCCCGTGGCCTGCGCGCCCTGCGCCTGCTGCACCACGAGGACGTCCGCGTTCGCCAGCAGCACGCTCCCGACCGCGTTCAGGTGCAGCTGCGCGCCGCCCACGAGGAGGGTACGCAGCGATGCGGGATGCACGCGAGACGCGTGACCGCCTGCACGCCGGAGTCGCCGCACCACGATCGCACCCGCCACCACCTGCCCGGCGAGCGTCGCCACCAGTGCGCCGATCGTCCCGAAGCGCGCCCAGGCCACCAGCGCCACGAGGCAGACGATGGCCAGCGTGCGATTCACCAGCTGCGCCACGTTGAGCGACGCGAGCGCGCCCGCCGCCGGGAGCATCGTGGTGGCGAAGGTCTCGAGCACGAGGAACGGCACGAGCAGCTGCCCCACCACCAGCGCGAGCAGCGGCAGGTCGCCGAACGCCGCGCCACCGGTCGCACCGTGCACGATCGCCACGCCGCACCAGCCGAGCAGGCTGGCCACGGCGCCGACGAGGAGCACGTTCGCGAAGTGCGCCCGCAGCCACGGCCCGCCCGGCTCGCGCGCCGCTTCGCGCACCACCACCTGCGCCACGGAGAGATGTGCCAGGCCCGCCACCAGCGTGGCCCATGCCGTGCCGCCGGCGACGACACCGCGACCGGTCGGGCCGAGAAGCCGCGCCGTGAGCGCGAGCGCCGCGATGCCGGTGAGCGTGGCATACGCTCGCACACCGGCGGTCGCGAGGATCGGCGCGAGGTCGTGGCGCAGTGCGGCGAGGCGCTCGCGCGCGGGCACCACGCGCGGCGGGGGCGTCACGCGGCGCCGCGCCGGTGGCGGGCCTCGTCCCAGGCGGCGACGTGCGCCGCGGCCACCACGTCGGCCGCATGGCGTCGTGCGATGAAGGCGCGTCCCGCCGCCGCCAGCGCCGCCACGCGTGAGCGGTCGTCGAGCAGCGCCGCGATGCGCGTCGCGAGCACCGCGGGATCGGCGCTCGCATCGACGATCGGGTTCTCCGCGCCCCACGCGAAGTAGGCCTGCATCTCCGGTGCGTTCCCGGAGACGACCACCTTCCCCTGCGCCAGCGCTTCCAGCGCCGCCATCCCCGCGCCGTAGGCGTGCACCTGGTCGACCAGGATGTCGGCGTCGCGCATGACCGTGAGGTACTGCGCGTGCCGCAATCCCTCCACCACCGTGAAGGTGGCGTCGGTCCGGCGCGCCATCACGCGCGACATGGCCTCGAGGATCACGTCCGATCCCTTGAAGCCGCGTCGCGTGGGGGCGTGGACGATGCGCAGCGTCCCTTCGTGCCGCGCCGGCGCGGGGGCGATCGTCGCGAGATCGACGGGGAGCGGGATGCGCACCTGCGTCGCGCGCGGGAAGAAGGCGCCGGCGTGATCGTAGTCGAACATCGGCGTCACGCAGACATCCACGTGCGACGCGACCTGCGCCGTGGCCGGCCGGCGCGCGAGGATCTCCGCGCGGCAGATGTGCCCGATCGCGTCATGCGCCTCGCACCCCGCGCATGGCGAGCGCCGCGCCTGCGCCGGATCGCGCACGCGCAGGAGCGCGATCTCGTCGCATCCGAGCCCGGTGTAGCTCACCAGCGCGCCGGAGCGTGCGATGGTCGACAGGTCGCGGTTGCGCAGCACGCGCGACGTGAAGGCGGTGATGCCGAGCACGTGGTGCACCACGTCGAAGCGCCCGAGCCGCGCGAGCCGCAGCGGCGGCCGCACGAGGCGCGCCGCCGCCGCCGCGATGCCCTCGCCCTCGACCCCCAGGTGGACGTCGGCGCCGCGCCCCTGGCGCGACCGGCCGTGCGGCATCGCGTGCACCACCTCGTGGCCGAGGGCGCGGAGCCCGGCCGCGAGGTAGCCCTGCACGCCCGACGCCTCGTTCACCAGCAGGATGCGCACGATGCGTCCGGCGTCAGTGCGTGCGCGGTGCGCGTCCGAGCAGGCGCTCGTACAACGCCAGCGTCTGCGACGCGATCGCCTCGACCCCGAAGCGCGCCTCGGCCAGCGCGCGCCCGGCCTCCCCCATGCTGGCGCGCCGCGCCGGCGACGCGAGCAGCATCGCGAGGGCGTCGACCAGCGGCTCGATGGCGCGCGGCGGGACGAGCAGGGCGCTCTCGCCCGACACCGCGTCGCGGCATCCGGGCACGTCGGTCGTCACCACCGCGCGCGCCGACGCGGCCGCCTCGAGCAGCGCTTTGGGAAGCCCTTCGCGATACGAGGGCAGGCAGACGATGCTGCTCGCGGCGAGCACCGCGGGCATGTCGTCGCGGTGCCCCCAGTGCTCCACCGTCCCCGCCTGCACCCACTGCGCGAGCAGCTCGCGCGGGATCGCGCTCGGATTCGCATCGGGCTCGCCCACCAGCGCGAAGCGCGCCGCCACGCCGCGCGCGCGCAGGATCGCCGCCGCGCCCACGAATTCGGTCACGCCCTTGTCGCGCAGCAGGCGTGCCGGGAGCACCACCAGTGGCGTCCCGGTCGGCTCCGGCGACGGTGCGAACGCCGCGAGATCGACGCCGCTGCCACGGATGATCGCATGCTCGGCGGCGGCGCCGAGGCGCAGCGCACGGAAGGCGCTCGCGTCGGCATCGTTCTGGAAGAGCATCGCCAGGCGCGGGTGGCGCACCGACCGCCGGTAGGCGGCGAGCACGAGGCGCCGCTGCAGCCGGCCGGCCGCGCTCTGGTCGAGGAAGACGGCGCCGAGCCCCGCCACCGCGTTCACCACCGCCGGCACGCGACCGCGGCGCGCCGCGGTCGTTCCGTAGATCACCGGCTTGATCGTCACGTGATGTGCGAGCGCGGGGCGACGCGTGGCGTAGAGGGTGCGCAGGGCGCGGTAGGCCCGCCATTCGGCGCGCGGGTCGCGACCGGCACGCGACAGCGGGAGCCGATGATACACGATGCCGTGGTCGCGGAGCACCGCCACGGCGGTCGCATCACGGCTCACGGCATCATCGGCCGCGGCAGCCTCCACGTCGTAGCCGGCCTCGCGCGCGCGCAGCAGCAGCGGCAGGCGGTGCGAGACGAGGAAGGCGGCGTGATTGACGACGAGCAGCAGCCGCGGGCGCCCGCCGGCGACCGTCCCGCTCAGCGGCGCCCCGGCGCGGCCGGGCTCACCGTGCCGAAGCGACGCGCTCCGCCGCCATCCCCACCAACCCCGCCTCGCGCGCATCGCTCACGCTCGGCGCCGTGCGCCGTGCCGGCAGCGAGCGCAGGTCGTGCGTCGCCGCCATGACCGGCGCCGCAGGCACCGGTTCCATTGCCGCGGCCTGCGTCACGCTCTCGCGTGCCACGTAGGGATCGACGCGGAGCAGGAGCACCCAGACCACGAGCGCGGCGACGAGACCGGCCACGACCAGCGTCGTGGAGAGGGCGCCGCGCCCCTGCCCCGCGAGCACCGCGAGGGCGCCGCCGGCGAGCACGTACGCGTGCAGCAGCGCCACCGCCTGCGTCTCGCCGAGTCCCACGTAGACGAGGCGATGCGAGGAGTGGTCGCGCCCGCCCTGCGACACCCGCCGTCCGGAGCGGATGCGGCTCACCGTGACGAGCGTCGTGTCGACGATCGGCAGCGCG